>JAXJSX010000126.1:0-6075 GCA_036309925.1 Acutalibacteraceae bacterium
TATTATATTCGCCCATAAAACTGTCCGTAGGACAATATCACTAGCGTTAGCTAATATCACTGCGAAGCAATATCACTCGCCGTTAGGCGAATATAACTGTGGCACCTTCCTTACGGAGGGTGCCACATTGGGTGCATTTGTTATTCTTTTCCGTTCCAGCAGTATGTACAGAGTTCACATTCGGGAAGTCCGATTGCTTTGATAATTCCCTCAAGTGACTGAAATTCGAGCGATGCAAAATTGAATTTTTCACAAATAGTGTCGCGAAGTTTTCTACCGCGTTCGGTGGAAGAATCGCTGTATTCGTCGATGTACTCAAGACCTTTTTCGCCCTCAAGTTCAACAATAATTCTGCGTGCGATAAGTTCCATTTCATCGGTTGCACGGGAGAAGTTGAGATACTTGCAACTGTACATAATCGGCGGGCAAGCCGAGCGCATATGCACTGACTTTGCACCGTTTGAGTAGAGGAAATCAACGGTTTCTTTAAGTTGTGTTCCACGCACGATAGAATCGTCAACAAAAAGCAAATTCTTGTCTTCAATTAAATCGTGGACAGGCACCTGTTTCATTTTTGCGACTTTATTACGGGTGGACTGGCGGGACGGGGTGAAACTTCTCGCCCAAGTCGGAGTGTACTTGATAAACGCGCGTGCAAACGATTTGTGAGAGCGGTTTGCATAGCCGATTGCGTGAGGTGTACCTGAATCGGGGACACCGCCGACATAATCTACATCTTCAGCGTTACCCAAAACTTCGTCGCTTTCAGCCATAATCTCACCGTTGCGATAGCGCATAACTTCGACATTCACGCCTTCGTAACTTGAAGTCGGATAACCGTAGTAACTCCATAAAAACGCACAAATCTTCTTCTTTTTCTCAGGTGCGGACAACTGTGTGATGCCATCGGGTGTGATGTTCACAATTTCAGCCGGGCCGAGTTCTTTTTCATCGGCAAATCCTAATTTCTGATAAGCAAAAGACTCGAAAGAAACGCTGTAACCGTCGTCCCTTTTGCCGATTAAAATCGGCAATCTGCCGACTTTGTCGCGCGCTGCGATGATTGAGCCGTCGTCTTTCAAAATCAAAATAGACGCCGAACCCTCGATTACTGACTGTGCAAATTTGATGCCGTCAACAAAATTTTCTTTTTGATTTATGAGTGCTGCGACAAGTTCGGTAGAGTTTACTCTACCGCCTGTCATTGCATCAAAGTATCCGCCCTTTAAAGCAAGATAACTGTCGATTAACTCATCTGCGTTGTTTATGATACCGATAGTGCTTATAGCATATGTGCCCAGGTGTGAGCGGATGAGCATCGGCTGAGGATCAGTGTCGCTGATAGCGGCGATTGAAGAAGTGCCGTGCATTTCGTCAAAAATATGATCAAACTTGGTGCGAAACGGTGAATTTTCAATATTATGAATTTTGCGTTGCAAACCGATTTGCTTGTCGTATGCCGCAATACCGCCTCGCTTTGTGCCCAGGTGCGAATGATAGTCCGCACCGTAAAATACATCTTCCAGACATTCGTTTTTAGATGTAATGCCAAAAAAGCCTCCCATAATAACCATGCCTTTCTATTGGGGAATTTTATGCGCCGATCCAACTTTCGTCAGACGGATTGTTGCGGAAAGCGATTAAACGCTTAATATCATCGGTCTTGATGTAGCCTTCTTCTGCCGCAACTTGCGCAATTACATCAAAGTTTGTGAGAGATATATTTTTAACATCAGCAGCAGCGAGTCTGTCAAGACCTTTCTGCATACCGTAGGTGAAAATGCTGACAACGCCGAGTACATCTGCGCCTGCTTCACGAAGTACATTTACAACTTCGATAACACTGCCGCCTGTTGAAATAAGGTCTTCAACAACAACGACTTTCTGACCTTTTTCAAGTTTACCTTCGATTTGGTTCTGTCTGCCGTGGTCTTTAGCACCCGAACGCACATAGCCCATCGGCATATCCAAAAGATGACCGACAATAGCCGCGTGTGCGATACCAGCGGTTGAAGTACCCATTAAGACTTCCGCTTCAGGATAATATTCCTTAACCAATTTTGCAAGACCGTTTTCAACATCAGTACGCACTTTGGGTGCGGTGAGTGTGAGTCGGTTGTCGCAATAAACCGGACTCTTAATGCCCGATGCCCATGTAAACGGCTCTTCGGGGCGGAAGAAAACTGCCTTGATTGATAATAAATCTTTTGCAATAAGTTTTTCCATAATTTCTCTCCTTTACGCATCAATAGTTGAAATAGTGATTGTGGTTTCTTCTAAAACATCGAGAAGTACGCGGACTGTGTCGAGTGCGGTGAAGATAGTCACATTGTTTTCGGTTGCGTATGTGCGGATCTCATAACCGTCGCTCTGACCTTGTGAGCCGATATCACGGGTGTTGATCACATAAGCGATATGACCGCTTCTGAGTGCTTCCTGAATTTCATCACTACCGTCGCTGATCTTCTTTAAAACGTGGGTGCGGATACCGTGTTTGATAAGGAAGTCGGCAGTACCCTGTGTTGCCACGATGTTAAAGCCGAGGTTGTAGAAACGCTCAATAAGCGGAAGTGCTTCTTCTTTATCTTTATCTGCAATAGTTGCGAATACCGTGCCGTAATTTTGCAGGTGCATACCCGATGCCTGAAGTGCTTTATAAAGCGCACGGTTGAGTTTATCGTCATAGCCGATTGCTTCGCCTGTTGACTTCATTTCAGGTGAGAGGTAAGCGTCAAGACCGCGAATCTTATTGAAGGAGAATACGGGGACTTTAACATACCATCTATCTTTCTCTTTCGGATAAATATCGAAAATACCGAGTTCTTTTAAGGACTTGCCTAAGATTACTTCAGTCGCAATATCAGCAAGGCTGTAGCCTGTCGATTTTGAAAGGAACGGAACGGTTCTGGATGAACGCGGGTTTACTTCGATGATATATACATTATCATTTTCGTCAACGATGAACTGAATGTTGTAAAGACCAACAATACCTATTCCCAGACCGAGTTTTCTTGCGTATTGCAGGATAGTACCCTTAACTCTATCGGAGATACTGAAAGTCGGGTATACGCTGATGGAGTCGCCTGAGTGGATACCTGTGCGTTCAACAAGTTCCATAATACCCGGGACGAATACATCTCTGCCGTCGCAGATAGCATCGACTTCAACTTCTTTACCCTGGATATATTTATCGACCAAAACAGGCTTATCTTCGTCAATTTCAACCGCAGTTTTCAGATAGTGGCGGAGTTGTTCTTCGTTTGCAACGATCTGCATTGCACGACCGCCGAGGACGAAACTCGGACGAACGAGTACGGGATAGCCGATCTCAGCCGCCGCTTTGATACCGTCTTCGATTTTGGTGACTGCCTTGCCCTTAGGTTGCGGGATATCTAACTGTTCGAGGATCTTTTCAAAACTGTCGCGGTTTTCAGCACGTTCGATAGCGTCGCAATCTGTACCGATAATCTTCACGCCGCGATCACGCAACGGTTCAGCAAGGTTGATTGCGGTCTGACCGCCAAGAGATGCGATAACGCCTTCGGGCTGTTCAAAATCAATGATGTTCATTACATCTTCGGTTGTGAGAGGCTCAAAATAGAGCTTGTCCGCTGTGGTGTAGTCAGTCGAAACTGTTTCGGGGTTGTTGTTGATGATAATTGCTTCATAACCCGATTTTTTGATGGTGGTTACTGCGTGAACAGTTGAATAGTCAAACTCTACACCCTGTCCGATACGAATAGGACCTGCACCGAGTACGATAATCTTTTTCTTATCGGTAAGGCGGGAGTCGTTTTCGCCCATATATGATGAATAAAGGTAAGCAATATATTTGCCGGTGTGCATTGTGTCAACCATTCTGAACACAGGCTTAATGCCAAGTTCCTTGCGCTGATTATATACGCTGACTTCGGAAACTTCCCAAAGTTTTGCGATATATTTATCGGAGAAACCGAGTTCTTTTGCGGCACGAAGTGTCCTTTCATCCTGCTTTTCTTTGAGTATTTCTTCCATCTCAATGATGGTTTTGATGCACTCAAGGAAGATGTCGGTAATCATTGTACATTCGTGAAGTTTTTCGATTGATACACCCAGTCTTATCAACTGTGCGATTGCGAAGATGTTATCGTCTTTCGATTCGCTGATGTAATCGAAAAGTTCAGCCTCGCTCATATTGTCGAATTTCGGCAGATGTAAGTGGCACGCACCGATTTCGAGTGAACGGATTGATTTTAAGAAACATTCGCAAAGTGTTGAACCGATACCCATAACTTCGCCGGTTGCTTTCATCTGTGTGCCCAGAGTATTCGGAGCGGATGCAAATTTATCAAACGGGAAACGCGGGAATTTTGCAACGATATAGTCAAGGTTCGGCTCAATATCAGCAGTACCGCCTGCGACAGGGATGTCTTCAAGTGCCATACCTACTGCAATTTTTGCGGTAACTCTCGCAATCGGATAACCGCTGGCCTTTGATGCAAGTGCGGATGAACGCGAAACACGCGGGTTTACTTCGATTAAATAGTATTCGCTCGATTCGGGATTGAGCGCAAACTGTACATTACAACCGCCCTCGATTTTAAGTTCACGGATGATTTTAATTGCGCTGTCGTTGAGCATTTTAAGGTCGTGGTCGTTTAATGATAAAATCGGTGCGACAACGATTGAGTCACCTGTGTGAACGCCGACAGGATCGACATTTTCCATACCGCAAATAGTGATTGCGTGGTCATTCGAGTCACGCATTACTTCAAACTCGATTTCCTTGTAGCCTTTAACGCTCTTTTCAATGAGCACCTGGTGAACAGGGGAGAGTTTGAATGCGTTAGTACCGATTTCAACAAGTTCCTGTTCGTCATTAGCAAAGCCGCCGCCTGTACCGCCGAGTGTAAACGCAGGGCGAAGTACAACCGGATAGCCGATACGCTGTGCTGCTGCCTTCGCTTCTTCTAAATTGTATGTGATTTCAGACGGGATTGTCGGCTCACCGATAGACTCGCACAGTTCTTTAAACAGTTCTCTGTCTTCAGCACGCTCGATACTCTCACTTGATGTGCCGAGAAGTTCAACTTCGCACTCTTTTAAAATGCCCTTCTTTTCAAGTTGCATTGCCAGATTAAGACCTGTCTGACCGCCGATACCCGGCACGATTGCGTCAGGACGCTCATAGCGGAGGATTTTTGCAATATATTCTAAGGTGAGCGGTTCCATATAAACCTTATCGGCAATGGTGGTGTCAGTCATAATAGTGGCAGGGTTTGAGTTGCACAGCACAACTTCGTAACCCTCCTCTTTAAGAGCCAGACACGCCTGTGTGCCTGCATAGTCGAACTCCGCAGCCTGACCGATTACAATCGGGCCTGAGCCGATAATCAAAATCTTTTTGATATCTTTTCTTTTTGCCATTTTTCGCACTTTCCTTTCTGATATCTGCTTTACATAAAAACACCGACTTTTGAAATGCAAAAAGCATTAAAAAAGTCGGGAAAAAGCATTAAATTTAAAATTGGAAACAATTACACCGTAGAGGGATTTTAATTTTTGGGCAATCAATTGGAACATAAAACTCTCTCCTTATCGGTGCGAATTTCGCTACACTGAATTATACCACGATTTCGATTGTTTGTCAACCTTTTTAAAAGGTAATTTTATATTGTGAATAAATTGAAAAAAATGTGACAACCATAACCGTGCAAAAGGAGTGGTCAACTTGAAACTGAAAACGATTGAAAAAAGCCTCGTTTTAGGACTTGTGCTTGTACTTATTTTTAATACCGCAACATTTTTTATGCGATGCAGTCAAATCAGGCAGGAAGTGTTGCGGCTGCACGTGCTGGCAAATTCAGACAGCGATTACGATCAGACTCTCAAACTCAAGGTGCGTGACCGCATTTTAGAGGAAAGCGAAACGCTGTTTTGCGGGTTTGACACTAAAACCCAAGCGATTGACACTGTGAACGAAAATATTGCGTATTTGGAGCAAATTGCAACCGATGAACTGCAAAAAAACGGTTGCGAAGATGCTGTTGAAATCGAAATTGCCGACACTTATTTTGAAACGCGTGAATATGAAAA
>JAXJSX010000127.1:0-19040 GCA_036309925.1 Acutalibacteraceae bacterium
CCAGTATATCTTGCCATGTGTTCTTTCCTCCTATATTATACGCGTCTTCTCTTCGGAGGACGGCAGCCGTTGTGCGGGATCGGAGTTACATCTTTAATCATAGATACTGTCAAACCAACGGTTTGGAGTGCTCTGATTGCTGCTTCTCTACCTGCGCCCGGGCCTTTTACGAAAACTTCAACAGTTTTCAATCCGTGCTCCATAGCAGCTTTTGCTGCTGTTTCAGCGGCTGACTGAGCAGCGAACGGAGTCGATTTTCTCGAACCTCTGAAGCCGAGTTCGCCTGCTGATGCCCACGAAATAGTGTTACCTTTAACGTCGGAAATCGTAACGATTGTGTTGTTGAAGGTTGACTGAATGTGGACGCTGCCGCGTTCGATGTTTTTCTTCTCACGGCGTCTTGTTCTTGTAGTTTTCACTACCATAGTCTAAACCCTCTCCTTACTTCTTCTTGTTAGCAATAGTCTTCTTCGGACCCTTGCGAGTTCTTGCATTAGTCTTAGAACGCTGACCACGAACGGGGAGACCCTTTCTATGTCTTGTTCCGCGATAACTGCCGATTTCGATAAGACGCTTGATATCAAATGCGATATCACGGCGTAAGTCACCTTCAACTGTGAGGTTGTGGTCGATATACTCACGCAGTTTTGCTACTTCATCGTCGGTAAGATCCTTAACTCTCTTGTCAGGATCAATGCCTGTTTCGGCGAGGATTTTCTTGGAAGTTGTCAAGCCGATACCGTAGATATAGGTAAGACCGATTTCTACTCTTTTTTCTCTCGGCAGATCAACACCGGAAATACGTGCCATACTTTATTACACCTCCGTGATGCGCAAGGTTAACCCTGGCGCTGCTTATGCTTCGGGTTTTCGCAAATTACCATTACTTTACCCTTGCGTTTGATTACTTTGCATTTTTCGCACATTTTCTTAACAGAAGGTCTGACCTTCATATAAATCATTCCTTTCTATGCGTGTACAAAAGGTTTGTTTTATTACTTTGAACGCCATGTAATGCGTCCTTTTTCAAGGTCATACGGTGAAATTTCAACCGTTACCTTATCTCCCGGTAAGATTTTAATGTAATTCATTCTAAGTTTACCGGAAATGTGGGCCAATATAATGTGACCGTTTTCGAGTTCTACTTTGAACGTGGCGTTCGGCAGTGCCTCGACCACGGTTCCTTGAAATTCGATGTTATCCCCTTTAGACATCACTGTACCTCCTCGTTTATACCGCGTAATGCACGGCGTATTTTACGATTTGTTGTCATTGAATCGGCATCAAGAATGTAATCTGTAAATTCAAGATGCGCGGTATTTTTACTTTTGGGACGCTCAAGCGGGCGGTGTTTTCCGTCACACACAAGCAACCTGTTTTCATCGGTTTTAATGACTGCGAGTAAACTTCCCGCGTCTCTCCCTTTTAGTGACTTAACAACTCTGCCGAAATTTTCAGCCAAATTGCTCACTCTCCTTTAAGCCTTAGTCAAAATGACCGGTCCGTCGTCTGTGACTGCGACGGTATGCTCAAAGTGCGCGGAAAGTCCGCCGTCTTTAGTTACTACTGTCCAACCGTCTGAAAGTTGATTTACTTCCCAACTTTTTTCATTTACCATAGGTTCAATAGCAATAGTCATGCCCGGCATAAGTCTTACGCCTCGCCCCTCTTTGCCGAAATTCGGAACCTCAGGGGCTTCGTGAAGGCTCGCACCTACTCCGTGTCCCACAAAATCTCGTACCACCGAGTAACCGCGTGCCTCGACATACCGCTGAACTGCTGAGCCTATATCTCCGATTCTGCCGCCTCGTTTTACCGCTTTAATGCCTTCGTAAAGGCTCTGTTCGGTAGTTTCGATCAGCCGCCTCGCTTCAGGTGAAATGTCACCCGAAGCAAAAGTAGCAGCATTATCGCCGTTATAGCCCTCGAACACAGCGCCTAAATCGATGCTAACGATATCGCCTGCTTTGACGATACGCTTTTTGCTCGGTATGCCATGGATAACTTCATTATTTATGGATATGCATGCACTTGCAGGAAAACCGTTGTAATTTAAGAAACCGGGTGTTGCGCCTTGACTTTTAATGTAGTCAAACGCAACCTTATCAAGATCGTATGTTGATACTCCGGGTTCAACAGCTTCGCCGACCAGTTTAAGTGCCATAGCCGAAATTCTTCCGGCTTCACGCATGAGATTTAACTCTCTTGCGGTTTTCAGCACTATCATGCCTAATCCTCCAATGCTTTGAGGGTAAGAGCGGTTGTATCTTTAACCTCTTCCTGTCCCTCGACGATGACAAGCTTACCTGCTTTAGCATAGTAGTCTTTAAGCGGCTCTGTCTGTTCGTGATAAACATTGAGTCTGTCAAGTACTACTTCGGGTTTATCATCTTTACGGATGATAAGCTCGCTGTCGCAGCTGTTGCAAACACCGTCTTTTGCGGGCTTTTTGTATTCGATGTGATAACTTGCACCGCAGTTCGGGCAAACGCGTCTGCCTGACATACGAGTAACAATTTTCTCATCGGGAACTTCAATGTCGATTACCTTGTCAATAACAACGCCCATTTTGTCAAGCGCTTCAGCCTGCGGGATTGTTCTCGGGAAACCGTCAAGAATGAAGCCGTTTGCACAGTCGCTCTCCTGGAGTCTTTCCTTGATGATGCCGATTACAACATCATCAGGAACGAGTTCGCCCTTTTGAACGAATTCCTGTGCTTTTGTGCCCATCTCAGTTCCGTTTTTCATAGCCTCACGGATAATATTACCCGTTGAAACAGCGGGAATATTGAATTTTTCACTTACAATTTCAGCCTGTGTGCCTTTGCCGGCGCCGGGTGCGCCAAGGAAAATAAGATTCATAACTTCATCCTCCGATTAGTCAAGGAAGCCCTTGTAGTGACGCATCATCATCTGTGATTCGATCTGTTTAACAGTGTCGATTGCAACACCAACTACGATGATTACAGATGTGCCGCCGAGTGAAACGTTGATCTGACTGAACTGACCGACAAGAATCGGGAGAACAGCGAGAATGCCAAGGAAAATAGCACCGATCAATGTAATTCTGCCGATAATGCGTGAGAGATAATCCTGTGTAGGTTTACCCGGACGTATACCCGGGATAGCACCGTTCTGTTTGCGAAGGTTGTTCGCCATTTCAACAGGATTGTACTGAATTGTTGTATAGAAGAATGCGAATGCAATAATCAAAGCAAAGTAGATAATTGCATACGGCCAGTTGTTATAACTGAACATACTGAGCAGTCTGTACCATGTGCCCTGGATAGTTTCGATGTCAGTACCCATGAAAGCGAGGATTTGTGTCGGAATCATGAGAATTGAACTTGCGAAAATGATGGGCATTACACCTGACATATTGATTTTAATAGGAAGGTGTGTGTTCTGACCGCCGTACTGCTTTCTGCCGACTACGCGTTTTGCGTATTGAATCGGAATTCTGCGTTCAGCTTCGTTCATCCAAACGATGAACACGATTACTGCGAGGAATGCTACGAGAACTACGATAACCTGGATGGGCATATCGAGTTCAAAGAAGTGTGACCACAGTACTGCGATACCGCTGGGAACTCTCGAAATAATACCAGCAAACAGGAGAATCGAAATTCCGTTGCCGATACCTTTTGCATCAATCTGTTCGCCGAGCCACATCATAAGTGCGGAACCTGCTGTGAACGAGAAGATGATTACAAATGCTGCGAATACAGTACCGAAACCGCCTTCTTTTGCAACATAGCCGCTTGCGTGGAGCCACCACCAGAATGCAGTGCCCTGTGCAAGACCGAGAATTACGGTTGCAAAACGAGTATATTTTGCAATTCTCTTTCTGCCCTCTTCGCCCTCTTTTGCGATACGCTCAAGAGGAGGAATAGCGACAGTGAGAAGCTGCATGATGATTGATGCGTTGATGTACGGAGTTACTGACATTGCGAACAATGCGCCGTAATCCATAGCACCGCCGGTTAATACGCTGAGGTAGCTGAAGAATGCACCTGATGATGCACCGTCTGTCATTGCGCCTGAAAGTGCTTCAAGATCAATGAACGGTACAGGCAGGACAGAGCCGAAACGGAAAACAAGAATGATGAACAATGTGAACAAAATCTTCTTTCTGAGTTCCGGAATTCTCCAAGCATTACGTAAAGTATTCAGCATATTAGACCACCTCGGCCTTTCCGCCTGCACTTTCTATCTTAGCTTTAGCCTGAGCTGTGTAAGCTGCGAGTGAGCAGTTGACCTTTTTGGTGATTTCACCGTTTGCGAGGACTTTAACACCGTCCCCTGCTTTTTTGATGATCTTCTTGTCGAGAAGTGCCTGTGTATCAACAGTTGCACCATCTTCAAACTTATTGAGATCTGAAAGAGAAATTGTTACGATTTCTTTAGCGAAGATGTTGTTAAAACCACGCTTCGGAACTCGTCTTGCGAGAGGCATCTGACCGCCTTCAAAGCCCGGACGTACTCCGCCGCCGGAACGAGCCTTCTGACCCTTATGTCCCTTGCCGGCTGTTTTACCCTGGCCTGAACCGTGTCCGCGGCCGATACGCTTAGATTCTTTAGTTGAACCGGGAGCGGGGGATAACTCGTGAAGTTTCATATTAGCACCTCCTTAGCTTACGCTTCTGTTACTTCTACAAGATGAGCAATCTTATTAATCTTACCCATTGTTTGTACGTTGTTCGGCTGTGTTACTGTGCTGCCGATCTTTTTAAGTCCAAGAGCTGCAGCTGTTGCAATTTGGTTGTCTTTACAACCGATTAAGCTCTTTTTAAGTGTGATTTTAAGGCTTGCAGCCTTATATTCTTTTGCCATAACGCTGCCTCCTTATTTCAAAATTTCCTCGACAGACTTACCACGGGTTGCAGCAACCTGTTCAGCGCTGCGGAGTGATTTAAGTCCTTCGATTGTTGCTCTTACCACATTGCACGGATTGTTGGAACGAAGTGCCTTTGTACGGATATCCTTAATTCCTACTGTTTCAATGACTGCACGAGCAGGACCGCCTGCGATAACACCGGTACCGGGAGCAGCGGGTTTCATAAGAACCTTACCTGCGCCGAATTCGCCGATTACTTCGTGCGGGATTGTTGTGCCTTTAAGAGAAACCTTTACAAGATTTTTCTTTGCATCTTCACAACCCTTGCGGATAGCTTCGGAAAATTCGCTTGCTTTACCGATACCGAAGCCTACTGTTCCGTTGCCGTCACCGACAACTACGAGAGCGGAAAGTTTCATAATACGACCGCCCTTTACAGTTTTAGATACTCGCTTTACAGCGACTACTCTTTCCTGCAAATCCAATGTTGTTGCGTCAATATTAGCCAAAGTATTCTCCTCCTTCATTAGAACTTGAGGCCGCCCTCACGGGCACCTTCGGCCAGTTCCTTGACACGGCCGTGATAAATATTGCCTCCGCGGTCGAATACAACCTCGGTGATTCCCTTTTCAGCTGCGCGTTCAGCAACAATTTTGCCGATTGCTCTTGCAGCTTCTTTGTTTCCGCCGTTTCCGTTAAAGCTCGGTTCTACCGAAGATGCAGCAACGAGTGTTACACCCTTGGTGTCGTCGATAATCTGGGCATAGATGTTAGCATTGGAGCGGAAAACATTAAGGCGGGGACGCTGTGCTGTGCCGCTGATCTTTGAACGGACACGCTTATGTCGCTTAATGCGAGCCTTATTGCTATCAGGTTTTGATACCATTTAAAATTCACTCCTTCTTTATTTCTTAGAGCCCTTAGCGGCTTTACCTTCTTTACGACGGATATGTTCGTCAACATATTTGATACCCTTGCCCTTGTAAGGTTCCGGCGGACGCTTTTCGCGAACTTCTGCTGCGAACTGGCCAACCTTCTGCTTGTCGGGACCGCTGATTACGATCGCGTTGGGATTGGGAACATCAATTGTGATGCCGTCAATCTCATCCATCTTAACCTGATGTGAGAAACCAAGGTTCATAACCAAGGTCTTACCCTGCTTTGCAACACGATAACCTACACCGTTTACTTCGAGTTCCTTTTTGAAACCTTCGGTAACACCTGTAACCATATTAGCTACGAGTGAACGAGTAAGGCCGTGAAGTGCACGGTTTTCTTTCTGATCGTCAGGTCTTGTAAATGTGATCTCAGTACTCTCGATGTTGAGAGTGATGTTCGGATGTATGCTCTGGGTAAGGGTGCCCTTCGGGCCCTTTACGGTAAGAGTAGTGCCATCCAATTTGACTTCAACGCCTGCCGGAATTGCGACAGGTTTCTTGCCTATACGTGACATTACTATACCTCCTTACCAAATGAAAGCGAGAACTTCGCCGCCAATGTTATTCTTTCTTGCCTGCTTGTCGGTCATAACGCCCTTTGATGTTGAAAGGATGGCAGTGCCGAGACCTCTCATTACCTGAGGCATATCTTCAACGTTTGTATAAATACGCAGACCGGGCTTGGATACTCTCTTGAGACCCTGCAGAACCCTTGATTTGTTCTCACCGTATTTTAACTGAATACGAATGATACCTTGTTTACCGTCGTCAATTACGGTAAAACTTTTAACATAACCCTCGTCAACAAGAATCTGTGCGATTGCCTTCTTCATGTTGGAAGCGGGGATATCAACCGAATCGTGTTTTGCTGAATTTGCGTTTCTGATTCTAGTGAGCATATCAGCGATTGTATCGGTTACCTGCATGTCGTAAACCTCCTTTTCAGTTTGCTGTTTTACCAGCTTGCCTTTTTAACGCCCGGAATCTCACCTTTGTAAGCGAGTTCGCGGAAACAGATACGGCAAATGCCGTACTTGCGAAGGTAAGCGTGCGGTCTGCCACAGATTTTGCATCTGTTGTAAGCTCTTGTTGAAAACTTAGCAGGTTTCTGCTGCTTGTTTTTCATTGCTGTCTTAGCCAACTTAACTCCTCCTTACTTCGCGAACGGAGCGCCCATAAGAGTGAGTAACTCTTTGGCCTCTTCGTCTGTTTTAGCGGTGGTGATGAATGTAATATCCATACCGCGAACTTTGTCAATTTTATCATACTCGATTTCCGGGAAAATCAACTGTTCTTTAACGCCCATGCTGTAGTTACCACGGCCGTCGAAAGAGTTCGGGTTGATACCACGGAAGTCTCTTACTCGCGGAAGTGCGATTGAGAATAATCTGTCGATAAATTCGTACATTCTGTCGCCTCTGAGGGTAACTTTAACGCCGATGGGCATACCCTCACGGAGTTTGAAGTTAGCAACGGATTTCTTAGCGTTGCAGACTACCGGCTGCTGACCTGTGATTGTTGCAAGGTCTCTTTTGATAGCGTCGATAACCTTAGCATTATCTCTTGCTTCACCGCAACCTACGTTGATAACGATTTTATCAAACTTCGGGATCTGCATGACGCTCTTGTAACCGAACTTCTTCATAAGAGCCGGAGCGACATCGTTCACATATGTGTCCTTAAATCTTGGCATTTTAATGTCCTCCCCTTACTTAAAGTTTAGCGCCGCATTTAGCACAAACGCGGATCTTGCTGCCGTCTTTTTCAAACTTGTGTGCAACTCTTGTCTGCTTTTTGCATTTGGGGCAGACCGGCTGAACTTTACAAGCATAAAGCGCTGCTTCAGCCTTAACGATACCTGACGGATCGCCTGCCTTGCGGGGCTTAACGTGCTTTGTTACCATGTTTCTCTTTTCGACGATAACCTTACCTTCAGCGGGGCTAACTGCTAAAACCTTACCGGTTTTACCCTTGTCCTTACCGGAGATAATCATTACTTCGTCGCCTGTTTTGACATGAATTTTGTTACTCATATCCGGTACCTCCTTAAAGTACTTCCGGAGCGAGTGACAGAATTCTTGTATAATCCTTGTCACGGAGCTCACGAGCAACCGGTCCGAAGATACGGGTGCCTCTCGGTGTTTTATCATCACGGATGATTACAGCAGCGTTTTCGTCGAAACGGATATAAGTACCGTCTTCTCTGCGAAGTCCCTTAACGGAACGAACTACAACTGCTTTTACTACATCGCCTTTCTTTACTGTACCGCCGGGCGCAGCCTTCTTAACCGAAGCAACTACGACATCGCCGATATTCGCATACCTTCTGCCGGAGCCGCCCAATACGCGGATGCACATAATTTCTTTTGCACCTGTATTGTCAGCAACCTTAAGGTAACTCTGTTGTTGTATCACAGTGGCTTCCTCCTTTATTTGGCCTTTTCAATGATTTCAACCAAACGCCATCTCTTATCTTTTGAAAGCGGTCTGGTTTCCATTACTGAAACTCTGTCGCCGATACCGGCTGTGTTGTTTTCGTCATGAACCTTGATTTTAACGGTTTTCTTGACAATCTTATTGTAAAGCGGGTGCTTTACGTTATCTTTAATTGCAACAACGATTGTTTTGTCCATCTTATCGCTGACAACAACGCCCGTTCTTGTTTTTCTAAGATTTCTTTCGCTCATATCAAATACCTCCCATTAAGCGTTTTCGCCGTTTTCAAGGCTTTTCGCTGTAAGTACGGTGTTTACACGAGCGATATCCTTCTTAACTGCCTTGATGCGCATAGGATTTTCAAGTTGATTGATGGCATTCTGGAAGCGAAGGTTGAAAAGTTCTTTTTTGAGCTCAACTAATTTTTCGTTGAGTTCAACAACTGATAAATCTTTGATTTCACTTGCTTTCATTACTGCTCACCATCCTCTTCCTTTTTGATAAATTTACATTTGATCGGGAGTTTGTGCATAGCAAGACGCATAGCTTCTCTTGCAAGTTCTTCACTTACGCCGCCGATTTCAAACATAACTCTGCCCGGTTTAACAACAGCTACCCAATATTCAGGTGAACCTTTACCTGAACCCATTCGGGTTTCAGCAGGTTTTTCTGTAATCGGTTTGTCCGGGAAAATTTTGATCCATACCTGACCGCCACGTTTGATGTAACGAGTCATAGCGATACGGGCTGCTTCGATTTGGTTGGATGTGATCCAAGCCGGCTCTAAAGCCTGCAAACCATAATCGCCGTGGGAAACTTTGTTACCTCTGAGTGCTTTACCTTTAAGACGGCCTCTTTGCACTCTGCGGTACTTAACTCTCTTAGGCATTAACATTGCGTCTTCCTCCTTCTCTTCTTCTGGGTGAGGAAACCTTCTTTGCGCTCTTCAGAACTTCGCCTGAATAAATCCAGATCTTAACGCCGATTTTACCGTAGGTAGTGTTTGCCTCTGCAAAACCGTAGTCGATGTCTGCTCTGATTGTTTGAAGCGGGATTGTACCCTCGTGATAATGCTCTGAACGAGCAATTTCAGCACCGCCGAGACGGCCTGATACCTGAGCTTTGATACCCTTTGCACCAAGTTTCATTGTTCTGCCGATTGCTTGTTTAACTGCACGACGGAAGGAGATACGCTTCTCTAACTGCAAAGCAATGTTTTCAGCAACGAGCTGTGCGCTGAGATCGGGCTTTTTAACCTCTACAATATTGATGATTACAGGTTTGCCGAGGAATTTCTGGCATTCAACCTTAAGCTTTTCAATTTCTGAACCGCTTTTACCGATTACGATACCCGGTTTTGCGCAGGAAATGAAAATTCTAACTCTCTGTGCATCGCGTTCAATTTCGATTGATTCAACGCCGGCACCGTAAAGTTTGGTTTTAAGCATTTTACGGAGCTTGTAGTCTTCAACAAGTAGATCACCAAACTGGTCATCTCTTGCAAACCAACGGCTGCTCCAGTTTTTGATTACGCCGACACGCAAACCGTGCGGATTAACTTTCTGGCCCATGTGTTTACCTCCTTACCTTATTCTTTTTCCTTGAGTACAAGGGTTACATGAGAAGTTCTCTTTAAAATTCTGAAACCTCTGCCGTGTGCACTCGGACGCATTCTCTTTAAGATCGGACCGGGGCATGCGAAGCATTCAGCTACATAAAGATTGCTTACATCCATGTTGTGATTGTTTTCTGCGTTAGCCATTGCAGACTTTAAAAGTTTTACAAGACTTTCGCTAGCGGCCTTAGGCGTATGGCGGAGAATAGCCATTGCTTTGTCTGCCGGCTGATTACGGATAAGATCAAGAACGATCTGTACCTTTCTCGGGGAAATACGGGCGTATTTAAGGGTTGCCCTTGCTTCCATAATTACCTCTCCTTTCGGCCGTTATTTACCTTTTGATGTTTTTGAGCCTGCGTGGCCCTTGTATGTTCTGGTCGGAGCAAACTCGCCGAGTTTGTGACCAATCATATCTTCTGTTACATATACCGGAACGTGCTTACGGCCATCATGCACTGCGAAAGTGTGACCAACGAAATCCGGATAAATAGTCGATGAGCGGCTCCATGTTTTAAGGATTCGCTTTTCGCCTGCTTCGTTCATTTCCTTAACTCTTTTAAGAAGTACCGGTTGAACGAAGGGGGCCTTTTTCAAACTTCTACTCATTATTAAAACGCTCCTTTCGTTCGATTACTTCGCGTTACGGCGTTTAACGATCATCTTATCAGAAGCCTTATGCTTCTTACGAGTCTTGTAACCGAGTGCAGGTTTACCCCACGGAGTTACAGGGCCGGGACGACCGATCGGTGATTTACCTTCACCACCACCATGCGGGTGATCGCAGGGGTTCATTACAGAACCACGAACTGTCGGTCTCCAACCCATGTGGCGCTTACGGCCTGCTTTACCGATGTTTACATTTTCGTGTTCGATGTTACCAACCTGACCGATGGAAGCCATACAGCCATCCGGAACATTACGAAGTTCGCCTGACGGAAGTCTTAAAAGTGCAAGACCGTTTTCCTTAGCCATAAGCTGTGCCTGAATACCTGCTGAACGAGCAAGCTGGCCACCCTTACCGGGCATAAGCTCGATATTGTGGATGAATGTACCCACCGGGATGTTTATGAGCGGAAGTGCGTTACCCGGAACGATGTCAGCGTTAGGGCCGTTGAGGATCTTCGCGCCAACTTTAAGACCTACAGGTGCGAGAATGTAGCTCTTTACGCCATCTTCATATTCGATGAGAGCAATGTGTGAAGAACGGTTCGGATCGTACTCGATTGTTTTAACTGTTGCGGGTACATCGAACTTATTTCTCTTGAAGTCGATAATTCTGTATTTTCTGCGGTTAGCACCACCACGGTGACGAACTGTGATTCGACCGTAGCTGTTACGACCGCTGTTGGCTTTCAAAGGTGCCAAGAGACTACGCTCGGGAGCAACCTTTGAAAGAGTTGAATAGTCGATAACCGTCATACCGCGTCTTGCCGGTGTAGTCGGTTTATAACGCTTTACTGCCATTTTTATTCACTCCTTGAAATTAGCTTTGCGGGGTGTTTCCCCATACTTCGCCTTAAAGGTTTGCTTAGAGCATACCGTCGAAGAATTCAATAGGTTTAGAATCAGCTTTAACTGTTACAACAGCCTTTTTCCAAGATTCTGTGTAACCTTCGTTTCTGCCGTAGCGGCGGAATTTACCTCTTACGGAAATTGTGTTTACTTTTGCAACTTCTGTACCGGGGAATAATTCTTCAACCGCTTTTTTAATCTCGATTTTGTTCGCATCCTTCGCAACTCTGAAAGTGTATTTTCTCTCGCGAGCAACTGTCATACTTCTTTCAGTGATAACCGGTGCGATAACGATATCCTGTGCGAATTTCATTATGCGTACACCTCCTCGAGTTTTGCAACTGCTGCCTTAGTGATTACTAATGTGTCAGCGTTTACGATGTCGTAAGTGTTGATTGTGTTAGTCTGTGCTGAAACAACGCCGGGAATGTTTCTAAGGCTGTTTACTGCATAGACATTGTTCTCGTCGAGAACTACGAGTGCTTTCTTGCCTGCGCCTATTGCTTTGAGCATTGCGACTGCAGTCTTAGTTTTGTACTCGTCCATTTTGATTTCGTCAACAACGATAAGTGAGTTGTTGAGAACTTTATCAGAAAGAGCAGATTTGATTGCAAGCTGCTTTTCTTTCTTGTTCATACCAAGAGAGTAATCTCTGGGCTTCGGTGCGAATACGACACCACCGTGTGTCCACTGCGGAGCACGGGTTGAACCCTGTCTTGCGTTACCTGTACCCTTCTGTCTCCAAGGCTTTTTGCCGCCACCGGAAACTTCGGATCTTGTAAGTGCAGACTGTGTGCCCTGACGGCGGTTTGCAAGGAATGCAACAACAGCCGAGTGCATTACGGTTTTGTTAGGCTCAATACCGAAAACAGCATCGTTTAATGTGATTTCTGATACCTTATCGCCAGCCATATTTACAACTGCTACGTTTGGCATAGTGTTTTACTCCTTCCCTTACGCCTTAACCGAATCGGAAATCATTACGACTCCGCCCTTCGGTCCGGGGATTGCACCCTTGATAGCGATAATATTGTTTTCTGCGTCAACCTTAACTACTGCAAGGTTTTGAACTGTAACTCTCTCGTGACCGAGGTGGCCTGCAAGTTTCTTGCCTTTGAACACTCTTGACGGAGATGAGCAAGCACCAAGTGAACCGGCATGTCTGTGTACAGGGCCTGTACCGTGTGTTTCTTTAAGTCTGCCGAAGTTCCAGCGCTTAATTACGCCTGCTGTACCTTTACCTTTGCTTGTGCCGACAACATCAACTTTGTCGCCTTCTGCAAATGTGTCCGCTTTGATGATATCGCCAACATTCATAGCTGAGATATCGTCAAGTCTGAACTCACGAAGATACTTTTTCGGAGCAACATCGCCTTTTGCGAAGTGGCCCTTCATAGGCTTGTTAACCTTGCTTGCTTTCAGATCGCCGTAGCCTACCTGAATTGCTTCGTAACCGTCTGTTTCAACGGTTTTCTTCTGGGAAATTACGCACGGACCAGCTTCAACAACTGTTACCGGAACGACTTTTCCGTTTTCGTCAAAAAGCTGGGTCATACCAAGCTTCTTGCCAATGATTGCTTTTTGCATTTTGTTTTCCTCCTATTGGTTATTGGTCGATTTTCACCGACATGACCTTGTGGGTGTGTGTTATCTTAAAGATTGATTTCGATATCAACACCGGCAGGTAATTCAAGACCCGTTAAAGCTTCAACGGTTTTGTTCGACGGACGAAGAATGTCGATAAGTCTCTTGTGGGTTCTCATTTCGAACTGCTCACGGCTGTCCTTGTACTTGTGAACCGCACGAAGGATAGTAACGATTTCCTTCTCTGTCGGGAGCGGGATCGGACCGGAAACTCTTGCGCCTGTGCGCTTTGCGGTTTCAACAATCTTCTCGGCCGAACGATCAACTAACATATGATCGTATCCCTTGATTCTGATTCTGATTTTGTCCTTTGCCATTTCTTTCTCGCCTCCATAATTGGCGGGCTTTTCTGCTTTACCCATTCCCGCGTGTTTCACATCTTGACAACATAAAACCGGATTTATTATCCGGAATTCACGCTCGTGTTCATCCCATTCACAGAACGCTATTATTCTGTAATAAAGACGGTACACATAAGGTTAAACAGTTCGTTTCGCCCGGTTTTAAAATCGGACATACTCGGCGGAAATTCCCCACCTCGAAGGTGGCCACCTCCCGCGTCATCGCATGTTTGTGCTTCTCGCACCTGTTTATATTATCACAAGTTATTACATTTGTCAAGCATTTTTTACGAATTTTTTAAAATTTTTTTGGAGAATCTCACAAACACTATTTTAACACAAAAAGGAGCAGAAATCAACTGCTCCTTTCATTATAATATATAATATTTACTGTCTTAATGTAACACCGATTTTGTCGAGTGCTTTAAGCACCTTTTTGATTGCGTTATCAATCTCATCGTCTTTCAAAGTTCTGTCGGATGCACGAAGCACGATGTTATACGCAACGCTCTTCTTGCCTGCCTCGACCTGTGCGCCTGTATAAACATCAAAAAGATTTACGCTTTCGCAAAGTTTACCGCAAGCTGAACGAATCGCTTTTTCGATTTCGATAACCGGGGTGTCAATGTCGCAAAGCATTGCAAGGTCACGAGTTGATGCCGGAAATCTCGGGATACCGCGATACTGCTTATCCGCATTCATATTCTTAAAGAGTACATTGAAATCGAGTTGAGCGGCATAAACCTTTGCACCGATGCCGTAATTCTTGACAGCACTCGGATGAACTTCACCGATGATACCAAGCACTTCTCCGCCAAGTGAGAGTTGTGCACATCTGCCGGGGTGGAAACCGTCCTCGTCAGTTTTAGCGACAATGTCGTATTCTGTGATGTTAAGAACGCTGAACAGTTCCTCTACTGTGCCTTTGAGGTTATAGTAATCGTATTCTCCGCCGTATGCACCGAGCACGACCTTTTTCGGTTCGTTCGGGAGCTTATCCTCGCCGTTTTTAATGTAGACGCTTGCAATCTCGAACATCTTGACCGCCATATTTCGACTTGCATAGTTTGTTGCAAGCACTTCCATCATTGACGGGAGGGCGGTTGTACGCATAATGCTTGTATCTTCGCCCAGCGGATTTTTGATTTTTATTGAATCACGCAGACTGCTGTCGTTTGCAATCATCATTTTATCGTAAAACTTCGGGGAAATAAACGAGAAAGTCTGAATTTCGCTGTAACCGAGGGCAATCAAGGTTTCGTAGATTGTCTTTTCTGCCTGCTGTTCGGGGGTGAGTGCAGCGGCAGCCGAACCTCTGATTTGAGTAGTTTCGATTTTTTCATATGAATAAAATCTTGCGATTTCCTCAGCAATATCAGCTTTATGCTCTACATCCTGTCTAAAACTCGGAACGGTGATTTCGTTGCCGTTGAGTTTGAAGTCGATAGATGTGAGGATGTTTTTCATTTCATCTTCAGATACATCAATACCGATGAAACGGTTGATCCAATCAGCGTCGAGTGTAAGTTTAGTCGGGGTGTAGTTTGAATTGTCTATGTCAATTTTACCGCTGACAACATTACCTGCACCGAGCATTTCAACAAGCTCGCAAGCGCGTTCGAGTGCGGGTGCGCAGTTTTGGGCGTCCAAGCCTTTTTCGTATTTACCCGATGATTCGGTACGAAGTGCAAGCGCACGAGAAGTGTTGCGGATGCTCGGACCGTTAAAGCAAGCGGATTCAAATACTACCATAGCAGTATCATCCATAATACCTGAATTTTCGCCGCCCATTACACCTGCGACTGCCATAGCTTTGTTATCATTTGCAATGACTGCCATTTTGTCGGTCAAGGTACGTTCAACGCCGTCAAGAGTGATAATCTTTTCGCCGTTTTCAGCCATTCGGGGCATAATTTTTTTGCCTTCAACAAAGCGATAATCGAAAGCGTGCATCGGCTGGCCGTATTCGAGCATTACATAGTTTGTGATGTCAACGATATTGTTAATCGGGCGGACACCGTGAGCACGAAGTCTTTCACGCATCCAACGCGGTGACGGTTCTATTTTAACATCTTTGACCACACGAGCCATATAGCGAGTGCAGATTTCGGGATTTTTAACTTCAACTTCCAAAAGTTCGTTGATATCGCCGCCACATTCATTTACAACCGGCTGATGTGTTTTAAATTCACGCTTATAAGTGGCTGCAACTTCTCTTGCAAGTCCGATTACAGATAAGCAGTCTTGTCTGTTCGGAGTGATTTCAAATTCAAATACTGTATCGTCTAAATTCAAGATTTCTTTGACATCATCACCGGGTTTGCAATCTTCTTGCAACACGAAAATGCCGTTTTCGATTGCATAGGGGAAATCGTTAACTGTGAGGTTGAGTTCAGCAACTGAACACATCATACCACAACTTTCAACGCCGCGAAGTTTTCCCTTTTTGATTTTAACGCCGCCGGGCAAAGTCGAACCGTCGAGTGCAACAGGAACTAAATCGCCGACTGTGAGGTTGGATGCGCCTGTGACGATTTGGATGGTCTTGTCGCCAACATCAACCTGGCATACAACCAATTTATCTGCGTCGGGGTGCTTGTCGATTGAAAGCACTTTACCAACCACAACTTTACTGATTTCTTCAGCAGGGTTTTCGTAACATTCAACCTTTGAGCCTGTCATTGTTACATCTTCAGCAAATTCTCTCGGTGTTATGCCTTCTACATCAACAAATTCCGAAAGCCAATTTAAAGATAAATTCATTTTAAACCCTCCTTATTTAATATTCTTAAAGAAATTCATATCGTTTTCATAAAGCAGACGCATATCATCTATGTTGTATCTTCTCATTGCGATACGTTCAAGACCGATACCAAACGCAAATCCGCTGTATTCTTCGGGATCAATACCGCAGTTTTGAAGTACTTTCGGATGTACCATACCACAGCCGAGGATTTCAATCCAGCCTTCGTTTTTGCATAGGCGGCATCCCTTACCACCGCACGAGAAGCATTGAATATCCATTTCAGCGCTCGGCTCTGTGAACGGGAAATGGTGAGGTCTGAAACGAACAACTGCATTCTCGCCGTAAAGTCTTTTAGCGAAGATTTCAAGTGTGCCTTTCAGATCACCCATAGTGACATTTTTGTCGACAACAAGGCCTTCTACCTGGTGGAAAAGCGGTGAGTGTGTGGCGTCAACTTCGTCTGAACGGAAAACTCTGCCCGGAGCGATAATTCTAATCGGCGGTTTTTGTTTTTCCATTACACGAACCTGCACAGGAGAAGTCTGTGTACGAAGCAGGATGTTGTCAGTAATATAGAAGGTGTCCTGTGTATCTCTTGCGGGGTGGTCAGGCGGCAAATTGAGTGCCTCGAAATTATAGTAATCGTACTCGATTTCAGGTCCGTCGGCAATTGAGAAGCCCATACCGATGAAGATGTCTTTAAGTTCATCTAAAACGGTAGTCAGCGGATGACGGTAGCCTAATTCCTGCTTTTTACCGGGCATTGTAACATCAATTTTTTCTTCAATCAACTTTTTAGCCAAACGGTCTGATTTAAGTTGTTCTGATTTTTCTGCGATTGCAGTTTCAATTTTGGCACGAACTTCATTTGCAAGTTGCCCCATCTGCGGACGCTCCTCAGCAGATAATGTGCCGAGTTTTTTAAGGATTTGAGTGAGTTCGCCTTTTTTACCTAATACTTTAATTCTGATCTCCTCAACTGCGCCTTCGTCAGCAGCATTCGCAACTGAATCGAGTGCGGTTAAAAGCAAGGAATTGATAGCGTCTTTCATTATAACACTTCCCTTTCTGTTTTTATAATAAAAAAACTCCGTCCCTCAAAACAGGACGAAGATAAACTCCGCGGTACCACCCGTGATTTTTGCAAAAAGCAAACACTTTCGCGACATATAACGGTGTCTACCGGTGCGGACTACATATCACCCGCACAGCTCCAAAGTGAACTTCAACCAAACTCCGATTAAGGCAAATTTCAGCCGAGATTGCCCTCTCTGATAATCAAACTTAAGTCTACTCTCTTTTTCACAGCCTTTAAAACAGTACCATTATACCATTATAATTTACAAATTGCAAGCATTTTTTATTTTTATTTTAGAAATGAGTAACACCGCCGTTTGCATTTGAGTATAATACCATAAAAACTATAAGGGTGGTATTATGGAACAAAGAATTTTCGGGTTTGGACAGACGGTTATGCTGTGTGATGTTTTGGGCAGTATGCCGGATGCGGTGGCATACATCAAGGGAGATGGGATAAGCGGTGAAGTGCAGTTTTATCAAACACCGCTTGGTGTGATCGTCGCAGTTGAAGTGCGTGGATTACCGAAATCAGAACACAGGATTTTTGCATTTCACATCCACGAAGGGACTGACTGTGGCGGTGAGAAATTTGCAAACACAAAGTCGCACTATAATCCAACGAACACATTGCATCCAAATCACGCAGGTGATTTACCTCCGCTATTTTCGTCAGACGGTTACGCCTTGTCTGTTGTACTCACTGACCGTTTTGAAGTAAAAGAAATCAAAGGTAAGACGGTCGTTATCCACTCAGGTGTTGATGATTTCACATCGCAACCCGCAGGCAATTCAGGTGAGAAGATTGCTTGTGGAGTGATTATATAAGTATCCATCACTCTAAACTTCCAAAAATCCCGAAACTAATTTCATTTTCAGGCAAGAAACAAGAAGTAAGCCCCAAGAACTTATCGTCCTTGGGGCTTTGTGTCTACTGTACTAAAGAGAACCGGTCGAAGTCTGAAGATTTTTCTCAAAAATATATATAGTTACTATATAAAGTTGGAAGTCCCTCGCGGTACAAATGAGAATCTGATGATAATGTCAAAACCTTAGGCGCACAATAGCCATTATTGTCTGCAAACTCAATAACTGTCATTCCGGAATGGCACATATCAAAATGAGTGCAAAACATAGGGTACGGTATATCCAACAAGCAACTTAAGAAAGCCAATCCGAATCCTTGATGTGCAAACAAGGCAACCCTTTGGTCATTCGGCTTATTAACCTTATATTTTCCTGTATATCGAATATGTTCGTATCCTAAACTCTCAAAAAATGCATCCGATTCGTTGTAAATACGGTTGATTCCTTTTTCATAATTATATTTCTTAAATTCAGGATGATCATACCAACGGTCGCCCAAATCTCTTATAGCCCTATCATTAAAAAGGTTTACAGTCTTTTGGTTTTGAAATAACCACGTATTTCCACTTCCGTCTTCGTTTTCAATCGTTAATTCCTGCCATGCATGGCCTTCATTTGCGAAATCCAACAACTCAGGCTCCGTTTTTAACAATTCACAAGTTGGCTTCGCAGTCATAATAGCGCGATTGGACGTTGAACTATATATTTTATCCAGACCGTAAAGTGCAAGGCGCTTTGATACCGCCTCAGCTTGACGACTGCCTAACGGTGTCAATGAATCGGGATCATATACAGGGTCACCATGTCTAATATAATAAAAAATCATAAGCTACCACCTAACAACATTTTTATCAATTATAACATATTGATGGTATAAATGCAAGTAATTTCGAAGAAAATCGCACTGAAAGTGTGTATATCATCGTTGCGAAAGCTTTTTGATACACGCTAAAGCGTGATGATACACAGTCCTAACGGACTGATGAGATACAACGATATCAACGCTATCGTTGATGATATACCA
>JAXJSX010000128.1:0-2338 GCA_036309925.1 Acutalibacteraceae bacterium
CAAAGACTTAACTAAAATTTGTACAAGCCAAAAGGTTCAATAATATCAAACCAGAGCGCTTAACTAAAATTTGTACAATCCAAAAACTACAATAATATCAAACCAGAGCGCGAGCGCGAAGCGTATGCTACAATTCTAATCAATGAAAATTTCGCGTTTAAAAGTGTTGTAATTTTAGTGAGGGTGTGATATAATGTTAGAAATAGATTGCGAAAGGACGGTGAGAGTAGTGAAACCTGATCCGGCTCGACCTCGAAGTAGAATATCACAACCAACGGGTGCGCGACTCTCCCGCATTCTCTGCGCACCCCTATAATAAAAGGGGGGTAATTTTATGATTTCCTATTACACAAGCGTCGATAACTGCATCTGCAAAATCGACGATGCACAACCGGGTTGCTGGGTAAATGTAATCGACCCTGAACCCGAAGAAATATACATTCTGCGTAAACAATTCGGCGTAGATGAAGAATATATCCGCTCATCGCTTGACGATGAAGAATCCGCCCGTATCGAAAACGAAAACGGCGATGTATTTTTAATCTACGACGTGCCGTATGCAGAACGCGAAGAAAACGATATTGTCTACTATACAATGCCTGTCGGTATAATCGTCAAACCGCAATACATCATCTCGGTAGCGCTTAAAGACAATCCGGTTATAATGGACTTTGCACAGGGCGTTGTGAAAAATGTCAAAACATCGTTTAAAACAAATTTCGTCTTACAAATGTTGTTTAGAATGTCCACCAGATTTTTACAGTACTTAAAGCAGATCGACAAACATTCCTACAACTTAGAGATAAGACTGCGCCAAACAATGAAAAACCAAGAACTTATCCAGTTACTCGGACTGCAAAAATCTCTGGTATATTTTCAAACCTCGCTTAAATCAAACCGTGCGATGCTTGAAAAGATGCTCAGAGGTAAATATATCAAACTCTACGAAGAAGACGAAGACCTGCTTGAAGATGTACTGATTGAATTAAAACAGGCTATTGAAATGACCGATATGTATACATCCGTCCTCGGCGGCACAATGGAGGCGTTCGCCTCAGTCATTTCAAACAACTTAAACATCAGTATGAAGTTTTTGGCAGTACTGACAATCATCTTATCAATTCCGACCATCGTTTTCAGTTTTTACGGAATGAACATCGGCACACAAGCAGGCGGATTACCGTTTGCTGCCACTGTACTCGTGCCGATTGCATTGACGATCGTATCCGTTGCGGTAGTCTGGTGGATAATGTATAAAAAGAATATGTTTTAATATAAGGAGAATGAAAAATGGGTGTATTTGAAGAATTGCAAGGGCGCGGTATGATCGCCCAAATGACAAACGAAGAAAAAGTTCGCGACCTTTTAAACAACGGTAAAATCAAGTTTTACATCGGATTTGATCCGACCGCTGACAGTCTGCACGTCGGCCACTTTGTGCAGGTTATGGTAATGTCGCATATGCAAAAGGCAGGTCATACTCCAATTGCACTTTTCGGCGGCGGCACAGGTATGATCGGCGACCCTTCGGGCAAGACTGATATGCGTAAAATGCTCACCCGTGAGGACATCGAACACAACATCGAATGTTTTAAAAAGCAGATGTCAAAACTTATCGACTTTTCAGACGGCAAAGCTATTATGGTCAACAACGCTGACTGGCTGATGAACTTAAACTACATCGAATTTCTGCGTGAGATCGGCGTACATTTCTCTGTCAACCGTATGCTTGCGGCCGAATGTTACAAACAACGCTTAGAGCGCGGTTTATCGTTCTTTGAACTCAACTATATGCTTATGCAAAGTTACGATTTCCTTATGCTCAACCGCAAGTTTGATTGTGTAATGGAACTCGGCGGTGACGATCAGTGGAGCAACATCATCGGCGGTGTCGAACTGTGCAGAAAGGCGGACGAAAAAGATGTCTACGGTATGACATTTGCCCTTTTGCAGACAAGTGACGGCAGAAAAATGGGTAAAACCGAAAAGGGTGCTGTTTGGCTCGATCCTGAAAAAACCACCCCCTACGACTTCTTCCAGTATTGGCGCAATGTTGACGATGCGGATGTTATCAAATGTATGAAACTGCTGACATTTATGTCACTCCCAGAAATCGCAGAATACGAAAAATTCGAGGGTGCGCAGTTAAATCAGGCTAAAGAAAAGTTGGCGTATGAAGTCACAAAACTCATCCACGGCGAAGAAGAGGCTGAAAAGGCACTCAATGCCGCAAAATCAATCTTCGGCGCAGGCAAAGCAGATGCTAATATGCCCCAAACCGAAATCTCGGATGATGATTTTACCGACGGCAAGATCGGTATTATGGACCTTATGGTTA
>JAXJSX010000129.1:0-1744 GCA_036309925.1 Acutalibacteraceae bacterium
CTATATTCTTCTGATTTTGTTTATCTTTCGTGCTCTTGTCTGCCTTTTCTTGTTGTACATCACAGTCATCACAATCAGCACAATAATCGTCACACCAATAGCGCACAGCAAAACCTTAAATACAACTGTTGCGAATAGATCATCGACTACCTGCTTGAAGAACATCAAAGGATTGAGTGAAACATCCTCAGTTGCAATTAAATTCACCGTGCCGACTTCTTTTCCTGCGCAAATAATTCTCGCATACCCGATAATTTCGCCCGATTTCACAGGCGCATTGATGTAATCTCCACCAAACACAGCGTCATATGTCAGACTGTCATCTTCAATGTCTTTCGGGACTATCGCATAAACATTTTTTTCGGGATACAACTGCAAAAAGTCCGCGTCCCAACTGAATTTAAGAGGTATCTCCGAAATCAAAGTGCTTTTATCAACAACCTTGCGGTGTTCAAAATTGTCAAATGCCCACTTAAACAGATTTTCAGCATCTGCAAATTCTTTTCTGTCAGCAATATAATCAGCGTTTTCTGCACTCATCAAAACACAAATATAATTATATCCGTCCTTCGAGGCTGTGGTGATCAAACACCTGCCCGCAGGGGTAGTGAATCCTGTCTTAATTCCGCGTGCGTATTTATAGTAGCAGACGGAAGTCGGATTGATCATTTGGTTGGTAGTTACCATTGTGCGTTCGTCGCTCAAATTTGTTGCGGGGATTTTTGCAATATACTGATCGCAAATCTCCATCATTATCGGCATTTGATACGCATAAACCGCCATTTTATAAAGGTCACTCGCAGTCGAATAATGATTTTCGTCGTGCAGTCCGTGAGGATTCATAAAGTTTGTGCTATCCATTTTAAGCTCTTTTGCCTTTGCGTTCATCATAGACACAAACTTATCAATATCACCGCCGCCGTAATACTCTGCCAAAGTATTTGCCGCATCCGCCGCCGAGGAAATAAGTAGCATTTCGAGTAAATGCCGCACAGATATTTCTTCGCCTTCTTTTAGTCCGCCCACCGTAGTGCCTGTGCCTAAAAGGGAAGTGATTGCACTTTTAGGCACTGTCAGTAACTGTTCAACATCCGGACAGTTTTCAAGTACCACGATTGCTGTCATAACTTTGGTGAGCGAAGCAGGGAAAGCCTTTTCCTCTGATGCCTTTTCGTACATAATTTCGCCGGTGTCAAGGCTTGCAAAAACGACGTGCTTGGAATTGACTTCAACTCCGGTCAGTTCATATGCCTGAGCACTTACAGGCGCAAAAACACTTGCGATTACAAGTGCTAAACTCACAATAACGGTTTTTAACTTCATTCTATATTAAACAACCCTTCAAAATTTTAATAATAACAGTAGAAAAAACTGAATAGATATGATATAATTTAAAATGTATATATACAGTATACCAAATAACAACCGATTTTTAAAGACCTTTTTAAAAATTTTTGAAAGGAATTTTTTATGATATATGTAACAGGCGATATGCACGGCGATATTGATCGGCTTTACGACCCGAATTTCAAACAACTCAAAGAGGGTGATACCCTTATCATTGCAGGCGATTTCGGATATTTATGGGACGGCGGTAAGAAAGAACGCAAGATTTGGAAATATCTCGGTACCAGAAAATATACCGTTTGCTTTTTAGACGGCGCACACGATGATATGAAAAAACTCGGCAAATACCGTAAAACCGTCTACAAAGGCGGTATTGTCCACCGAATTTATAAAAGGC
>JAXJSX010000130.1:0-7038 GCA_036309925.1 Acutalibacteraceae bacterium
ATTATAAAGTGGTTCGGATAATACTCTAATGGTGGAGGCGAGGGGAGTCGAACCCCTGTCCGAAAATCCATTCCTGTAACTTTCTCCGAGCGCAGTCAGTCTACTGAAATTCCCTTTACACCGCGCGGGCTGACACGCTCGATATAAAGGTAACTCTTTAATTCATGACCGGGTACAGAGTTCTCCCCAATTCACGTTCACTGCTGATTTGACACCCCAAGACAGTCCGCAGTACTACTGAATGGGATGAGCAGCACTTAGGCTGCTAAAGCTACTCTATTGTTAGCGTTTAAATTTAAAATACGGATTTTAAAGCGGTTCCGCACCGCTGCTCGCTTATCGCAGTTCAAAATCCCCGTCGAAACCTTTACGCCCCCATATATACTTACATTATATCAGATTTTTAGATTTTTACAACTAAAAATTTTTAACAATACAAACAGATTATCTATTGCGTTCTTTCATTTTACGGTCAATCTCGCGTTTTGCGGAGCGTTCAGCGTCAACCGCTCGCTTATCGTATAACTTTTTACCCTTGCACAGTCCGACTTGCACTTTTACGCGCGAGCCTTTGAAATACACAGACAGCGGAATCAAAGTGAGTGAATCTTGTTTGACTTTGCCGAACAATTTGTCGATTTCCTTGCGGTGCATAAGCAATTTTCTAACACGGTAGGGGTCACGGTTAAAGATGTTGCCCTTTTCATAAGGTGAGATGTGCATACCGTTGACGAACAGTTCGCCATCGACAATCCTGCACCAGGAATCTTTGAGATTTGCACCGCTGACTCTAAGTGCCTTGACTTCAGTCCCGCACAGTTCAATTCCCGCTTCATAGGAATCGACAATAAAATAATCGTGATACGCTTTTTTATTCTGCGCTATTGTTTTTGTGGGCAATTTATCCATAACCGTTACCTCCTTTTTTAATTAGTTCATCTGTGTCCTTCCCTCAAATGCTTTGAGAAGGGTTACTTCGTCGGAATACTCCAGACTTCCGCCTACAGGAATACCATAGGCCAGGCGAGTTACTTTAACTTCAAACGGCGCAATCAGTTTTGAGATATAAAGTGCTGTTGTATCTCCTTCAACTGTGGGGTTGGTAGCCATAATGACTTCCCTGACATTCCCCTTTGCGACACGGTTTACTAGTTCCTTGATTTTAAGTCTATCCGGGGTGATACCGTCGATTGGGGACATCAATCCGTGCAATACGTGGTACAGTCCCTTATATTCATTGGTGCGTTCGAGTGCCATTACATCCTTCGAGTTTTCGACAACGCAGATTGTGCTTTCGTCGCGGTTGACATTTGCACAAATCGAGCATTTATCTTCATCGGTAAATGTCTGGCAAACACTGCAATAATGGATGTCCGCTTTCGCCTTTATCATTACATCGGCAAAGCTTTTGATATCGCTCTCGCTCTTTGACAAAAGATAAAATGCAATTCTTTGCGCGGACTTTCTGCCGATGCCGGGCAAAGATGCAAACTTATCAATCAAATCCTCAAGCGGTGGTACATTATATGCCATATGACCTAAAATCCGGGGAAGCCGGGAATATTAAATCCGCCTGTAACCTTGTCCATTTCGCTGTCGCAAGTGTCGGTTGCAAGTTTCACAGCCTTATTGATGGCTGCCATAATCATATCTTCAAGCATTTCCTTGTCGTCTTTAGCATCTTCAATTAAATCGTCGCTGATTTGCAAAGATTTAAGTTCGTGCTTTCCGTTGACTGTAACTTTAACAAGGTCTCCGTCAACCGATGCAGTGAACTCTCTTTCATCAAGTTCTGCCTGCAAGTCGGTGATGTTCTGTTGCATTTCCTGAGCCTGCTTTAAAAGTTCAGTTTGGCTCTTTCTCTGATATTCCTGCGGTAATCTTGCTTTCATTTTTGTTGCTCCTTTAATGTTATTCTGTTTCCATTATTATTGGTAAAATCATAGGACGGCGTTTGGTTTGTTCATAAAGATACCTTCCCAAATCGTCCTTGATTTTATTTTTAATCACCGGCCATTCGTACACACCATTGCGGTACGAATTATAAACGCAAGCCTCGATCATCTTTTTACATCTGTTGATAAGCTCCTCGCTCTCACGAACATAGATAAAACCTCTTGACACGATATCCGGTCCTGAAACGATTTCACCTGACTCGCTTTCAATTGTCATAACAGCGATAATAATACCGTCTTCCGCCAAATGCTTACGGTCACGCAGTACGATACTGCCGACATCCCCGACACCGAGTCCGTCAACCAAAACTCTGCCCGACTGAACAGCACCTGTTTGTTTCATTGAATTTGGAGTAAGTTCAACCACTCTTCCTATTTCGTTGATTAGAATGTTTTTCTTGTCGATACCCGTTTGCATTGCCATTTCAGCGTGACGGCGCAGTTGCTTCTGCTCGCCGTGAACGGGTAAGAAAAACTTCGGTTTTACAATACCGAGCATCATTTTCAGTTCTTCCTGGCAAGCGTGTCCCGAAACGTGCACTTCGTACATCTTTTCGTAGATAACGTGAGCGCCGAGTTTCATAAGACCGTTTACTACATCAGCAACTGTTTTTTCGTTCCCGGGAATGGGGCTTGCGCTTATAATAATTGTGTCTTGCGGACCGATATTTACATTGCGATGCTCGCCGTGTGCCATTCTGTGAAGTGCTGACATCGGTTCACCTTGTGAGCCTGTTGTAACGATTACAAGTTGGTTTGGCTGATAGCGGTTAATCGTTTCGATTTCAATTAACACACCATCCGGGATTTTGAGGTACCCGAGTTCAGTCGCAACATTTACAACATTGAGCATTGATCTGCCCGATACCGCAACTTTTCGTTTGTTTCGCACCGCTTCATCCACGATTTGCTGGATACGGTGGATGTTTGACGAAAAGGTTGCGACGATGATGCGGTCATTCTTCGCCTTTTTGAAAAGCGCTGTAAAGGATTCACCGACAGTATGCTCGCTTTGAGTATATCCCGGACGCTCTGCGTTTGTAGAGTCAGACATCATTGCAAGCACGCCTTTTTTGCCGATTTCAGCAAAGCGAGAAATATTTATCATTTTACCGTCAAGCGGTGTGGTGTCGATTTTAAAGTCGCCTGTATGGACAACAACGCCCGCAGGTGTGGTGATTGCAAGGGCGGCGGCATTCGGGATCGAATGGTTTACGTGGATAAACTCAACCGAAAATTTGCCCGCTCTTACAATATCGCCCGCAGCCTGTTCGTATATCTTTGCAGAACGCTCAAGCGAATGTTCCTTTAATTTCTCCTTGATAAGTCCCGCTGTAAGTCGGGTAGCATAGATAGGTACACTTATCTGCTTTAAAAGATAAGGAATACCGCCGATATGATCCTCGTGACCGTGAGTGATAAACACACCTTTAATCTTCTCTTGATTTTGCACAAGGTACGATAAATCGGGGATTACAATATCAACGCCCGGCATATCCGCACTCGGAAACGCAAGGCCGCAATCAACAACTATTATTTGATTTTCGTATTCAAAAACAGTACAGTTCTTGCCGATTTCATCCAGACCGCCGAGCGCAATAATTTTAAGCGGTGACTGCGGTTTTTCAGACTTTTTTGTATTGTTATTTCGCCTTGTATACGGTCGTTTGTTGGTTTGCTGAAAGCCGGATTTTTTGTTTTGTTTATTGTTTTGATAGGTCTTTTGATTTTGATTTGACAAATAAATTCCTCCTGTGTTTTTATTTTGTACATAACCGAATAAGGTCAGTTCGCACTAACCTTTTTCAGTTTATTATCAGTCTCGCAACGGGCTCAACTGATTATGTATATTGACTGCCAAAACGGCAATTAAGTCCAAGATATCACTTATATTTTAACCCGAAAATGCTTTAATGTCAAGAACTATTTATTTAAATGGGAAAAAGTATGCTAAAACAGTGAAATCGCTAAAAGTATGACGAGATAAAGGCAGGTTATCATTAAATTCAAACTGAACGCGCCGAGAGTTGTTAAACAGACACACATAATAATCGGCAGTACACAAAACACGCAAGACACCGTCTTTGAAATTTTTTCAGCGGTGATGATTTTCATTTTCAACGACAAAATCAGGTTTAAAATATCGTAGCCGTCAAGTCCGTGAATAGGCAAAGCGGAAAAAAGCGCTGTAATAAAATTTGATGCACTGAGATATAAAAGTGCGAAGTTGTCCGTGCGGCAAAATATGATATAGCAAAGCATGCCTATAATGATATTTAAAATACATCCGCCTGAATATATCAGCAAGCGTTCTTTGTTGGTACATCGGTTTACATTTTTATTGATGATGATGCCATAAGCGCAAAACTTCAATTTTTCGGGGCGGGTATGGGATATAGCCATTGCAATAAAATGCCCGATTTCGTGTATGTAGGCACTAAAAAGTCCGACTGACATCAGACCTGTTTTATCATACAAAAGCAGTAAACAGATAAGTCCTGTAAACAGAAACGAGATTTCGATTTTTAGTCCAAAAAGATTAAAAGTCATAATTAAAAGTCAATGTACCATCTGGGGTTTAATCTGACCGAATTTACTCTGATTTCAAAATGTAAATGCGAGCCGGTTGATATACCCGTACTGCCGACTTTAGCAATTACATCGCCTTTATCAACTGTATCGCCGACATCTGATAAAAGTTTACTGCAATGCGCATACATTGTTTCCACTCCGTCAGAATGGGTGATTACGAGATAATTGCCGTAGCCTGCGTCGTTATGTACCGCTTGGCTGACAGTACCGCTCAAAGCACACAAAATATCTGTGCCCGTACTTGCACCGATGTCAATGCCGGTGTGGAATGACTGTTTGTTGGAAATCGGGTGAATACGATAGCCAAACTCGCTGGTTACAGGGCCTACAACGGGGATTTGCATACTGTTGACGCTTGAAATATTGCTGACTTGATCCTGCGCCTGAGAGTAGTTTTCGTAATATTTAACATTCGGATCGTCCTCTTCACCGCCGACACCGTATTGTTCATATTGCGCATTGACAATTTGGCGCGCACAGGCCGAGTCCAACACTTGATTTACATTTATCGGTGTGTTAAATTCTTTTTCAAAAACCGCTTTTGAGTAGTTATAAATATCTCCGCCGATGAATTTGATTGCCAATAGGAACAAAAGTGCCATACCGCATAATACGGTTTGCGACAGCAAAAACTCAAGAGTGCGGTCTTTATGTTTTTTAGGAGTAGCAGGAGTGGGGGTGGGTTCGGTGATATGTTCATCCATATAAATTCACAGCCTTTTTTGTTTTTAATAATGTATACGCTCGGTGGTTTTAATATATTTACAAAAAAGCAAAAAAATATACTTTAAAAAATACAAAATCTATGGTATAATGTTTATCAAGCGTAAATTAAATTTATAAAGAGGTTATGATTTATGATTTTTGAAGCAACAGGAACTGAGTATAATAAACGCGGTGCAGTACCGCAGATTCTTGAATGGCTTGACTCAATCATCATTTCACTTTTCGTTATTATAATAGTATTTACATTCTTTTTCAGTATTGTCGGTGTATCAGGTCCGTCGATGCTTAATACCCTTGTTGACGGTGACAAGTTGGTTATTTCAGATGTTGGGTACACCCCAAAAAACGGCGATATTGTTATTATTTCAAGAAATTACGGTAATATTGCATCCGACGACGAGAAAAATTCCTATGAAGAGCCAATCGTTAAGCGTGTTATCGCAGTCGCAGGGCAGACAGTCGAGATCAAAGACGGCGATGTTTATGTTGATGATGTCAAGTTAGAGGAAGATTATATCACATCGCAAACGGATGCCCGTACTTTCATAGGCAAGCAAACAGTGCCGGAAGGTCACATTTTTGTGTTGGGTGACAATAGAATAGTATCCCACGACAGCCGTTCAGAAGATATAGGTATGGTGGATGAACGGTATGTTATGGGCAAAGTTCTACTGAGATTTTTCCCGATTACCGAATTTGAGATTTTTTAGTATTGACATTTGTGTCAGACTGTGTTATAATGCACCTATACAAATAAAGGGGGAGATCCTATGAACAGATCTATCGTTGTATCAATTTTATTAAGCATCGTTACTTGCGGTATTTACGGCATTTATTGGTTTGTAAAGCTCAATGATGAACTCAACGCAGCCGCAGGAAAACAAAATGCTCCATCAGGTGGCGTTGCATTTTTACTTTCTATCATCACTTGTGGCATTTACGGTTTATACTGGGCGTACAAGATGGGTGAAAATGTTGACATCATTAAATCGAGAGCAGGCGTGCCCTCAGGCAACAGCGCTATCCTTTACATAGTTCTTGCTATCTTTGGTTTCCAAATCATTAACTACTGCTTTATGCAAGATGCCGTCAACAACTATGTTGCAAACAACTAAAACCGCAAAACAAAGATTTAAAAGACTGTCGGCTAAAACTGCGATCGTGGTTTTAGTCGGCTTGCTTTATTATGCTGTAACATCGTATTTAGGGTTTGGGATTCCCTGCGTATTCAGAATGGTAACAGGATTAAAATGTCCGGGCTGCGGGGTGTCGCGTATGGCTATATCATTGATTGAACTTGATTTTAAATCCGCTTTTGAATATAACGCAGTGATTTTATGCAGTTTACCTTTTTTTGCGGTAGTGTTCGGTGAATTGGCGGTGCGGTATGTTAAAACGGGTGACACAAAAATGAAAAAGTGGCAGACAATTACAGTCATTGTATTGATAATTGTGTTAATTTTATTCGGAATTTTCAGAAATATTTAATTTTTCCTTGACAAATGCAAAATTATTGTTTATAATAATGTTTGTTGTACGCAGAGTTGTCCGAGCGGCCGAAGGAGCATGATTGGAAATCATGTGTACGGTTTTCCCGTACCGAGGGTTCAAATCCCTCACTCTGCGCCAGAAGAAGCAGTAACTTTAATGGTTACTGCTTTTTTTATTTTTATGCTATCTTCAAGGGATTTGAACCCTCATGCGAATATTCGGCGGTTGCCGTGACGCAAGGAACGGCGAGCCGAATTAGCAATAACGCGTAAGG
>JAXJSX010000131.1:0-8860 GCA_036309925.1 Acutalibacteraceae bacterium
CCGACAAAGAAGAGTCAGATTTTCTCTACCGCCGCTGACGGTCAGACATCTGTTGAAATCCACGTATTACAGGGCGAACGCGAGTTTGCGAAAGACAACAAAACTCTTGGTATCTTCCATCTCGATGGCATCGCACCCGCACCTCGTGGTATCCCCCAGATCGAAGTAACCTTCGATATTGATGCAAACGGTATCGTTCACGTATCTGCAAAGGATAAGGGTACAGGTAAAGAACAGGCAATCACTATCACATCTAACACTTCAATGTCGAAAGAAGATATTGAAAAGGCTGTAAACGAAGCTGAGCAGTATGCTGCTGAAGATAAGAAGCGCAGAGAAGATGTTGATTTGCGTAACAACGCAGACCAGATGATCTATCAGTCAGAAAAGACTGTAAATGAACTCGGTGACAAGCTCACTGATGAAGAAAAGTCGTCTGTTACTACCGCTTGTGATGCTTTGAAAGAAGCACTCAAGGGTGACAATACTGACGAAATCAAGGCAAAACAGGAAGAATTGCAGAAAGCAATCTTTGCAATCTCTGAAAAAGTTTACAAAGAGGCTCAGGCTCAGGCACAACAAGGTCAGCCGGGTGCTGATAATGCACAGCCCGGTGCTGACAATGTTTATGATGCTGAATTTACTGAAGCAGACGACAACAAATAATTAAAAGGCAAAAAGCCCCTTTTATTAGGGGCTTTTGAGATTGGAGATAGGTATGGCAGACAAGCGGGATTATTATGAAGTGCTGGGCATTGACAAAAATGCCGACGATGCCGCAATAAAAAAGGCTTATCGACAGCAGGCAAAAAAATATCACCCCGACCTTAATCCAGGCGATAAAGCGGCTGAAGCAAAATTCAAGGAAGTTAATGAAGCATACGAAGTGTTGTCGGACAGCGAGAAAAAGTCACGCTACGACCAATTCGGTCACGCAGGTGTTGATCCGAACTTTGGTGCGGGCGGCGCAGGTAGCGGCGGTTTCGGCGGTTTTTCGGATTTTGGCGACCTTGGGGATTTATTCGGTTCGTTCTTCGGCGGTGGTTTCGGCGGCGGGGGCAGACGGTCTAATCCGAATGCACCTCGCAGGGGTAATGATGCTACTGCATCAATCATTCTTTCGTTTGAAGAAGCGGCTAAAGGTTGCGAAAAAGAAGTCGAATTTATGCATATTGAAAATTGCCCTGAATGTGACGGATTGGGTGCAAAAGCAGGTACAACCGTTAAAACTTGCGGTCGATGCAATGGCACAGGTCACATTATGGCAACTCAACGCACCGCCTTTGGTGTGATGCAGACACAGCAAGTGTGCCCTGAATGTAACGGTAAGGGTAAAAAAATCGAAAATCCCTGCCCGAGATGTGCGGGTAACGGCAGAGTGCGCGTGAGAAAGAAACATACAGTCAACATCCCTGAAGGTATTGACGATGAACAGGTACTGAATGTTCGCGGTCAGGGCGATGTCGGCAAAAACGGCGGTCCTTCGGGCGATTTACGCATCAATATCAATGTCAGACCGCATCCTATTTTTGAGCGTGACGGGTTTGATGTTCGTTGTGAAATCCCTGTAACTTTTGTTCAGGCCGCACTTGGCGATGAAATCACCGTTCCGACATTATACGACAAGGTGAAGTTTAAAATTCACGAGGGTACACAGCCGGGCGATGAATTTAAACTCACAGGCAAAGGTATCAAGCGTCTTGGCGGTTCGGGCCGCGGTAATCAGTATGTTAAGATTGTGGTTGAAATACCTAAAAACTTATCAAGCGAGCAAAAAAGCGCGCTTAAAAAGTTTGACGAGCTTAAAAAGCCGGGTAACTACAAAAAACGCGAAAGTTTTTTCGATAAAATTAAAAATTTGTTTGATTAAAGTAAGAACGGATAAGGCCTGCCTTATCCGTTCTTTTATAAAAAATAACCACCACTTTCGTGGTGGTTATTTTAAATTATTTTACCATACCTGCAACTTCAGCTGCGAAGTCATCAACTTTCTTTTCAAGGCCTTCGCCCTTTTCAAAGCGAGTGAAACCGAGAACTTTGATGTCTGCGCCGAGCTCTTTAGCAACGCCGGCTACATATTTAGCAACTGTAAGGTCGCCGTCTTTAACGAAATCCTGTTCAACGAGGCAGTTTTCTTTATAGAACTTACCAATCTTGCCTTCAACGATTTTAGCAAGAACCTGTTCAGGCTTGTTAGCCATTTTAGGATCTTCTTTCATCTGAGCAACAAGGATTGCCTTTTCTTTTTCAAGCACTTCTGCAGAAACAGAATCTTTATCGAGGTACTGCGGATTAGCAGCAGCAACCTGCATTGCAACGTCTTTAGCCATTGCCTGGAATGTATCTGAATTAGCATCAGCATTGGTTTCAAACTGAACCATAACGCCAATCTTACCACCCATATGGATGTATGAAGAAACTACGCCTTCATATGTTGCAAAACGGCGAACCTTGATATTTTCACCGATAACAAGTACTTTTTCTCTTACAGCCTCAGCAACTGTGAGTTCTTCGCCTGCAATCTTAGTTTCTAAAAGTGCATCGAGGTCAGCAGGTTTGTTCTGTGCAACAGTTTTAGCAACCTGTTCTGAAAATGTTTTGAATTCATCTGTTTTACCAACGAAGTCAGTTTCACAGTTGATTTCAACCATTACAGTAACACCGTTTTCAGCGTATGTTGTTACAATACCTTCAGCAGCAGCTCTGCCTGATTTCTTTTCAGCAGCAGCGAGACCTTTTTCACGAAGAAAATCTATTGCTGCATTCATATCACCATCAGATGCCTGGAGTGCTTTTTTGCAGTCCATCATACCGCAACCTGTTTTTTCTCTTAATGCTACAACATCTTTTGCAGTAAAAGCCATTTTAATCTTCCTCCCGTTATATTTATAAATGAATTATTCAGCGTCTTCAGCGGGTGCTTCTTCAGCAGCAGCGCCCTGTTTACCCTGTCTGCCTTCGATAACTGCTTCTGCCATTGTATGAGCGATGAGCTTTACAGCGCGGATAGCGTCGTCATTGCCGGGGATAACATAGTCGATTTCGTCGGGATCACAGTTAGTGTCAACAATAGCGATTGTCGGGATGCCGAGTTTCTTTGCTTCCATAACAGCGATGTGTTCTTTCTTCGGGTCAACGATGAAGAGAGCGCCGGGGAGCTTTTTCATACCCTTGATACCGCCGATGAATTTTTCGAGTTTCTCGATTTCGCCTTTTAATTTGATAACTTCTTTCTTCGGGAGAAGATCAAAAGTACCGTCTTCTTCCATTTTACGAAGCTGTGTAAGTCTGTCAATTCTTCTCTTGATTGTGCGGAAGTTAGTCATCATACCGCCGAGCCATCTTGCGTTAACAAACGGCATTTCGCAGTATTCTGCTTCTTCTTTGATTGAATCCTGAGCCTGTTTCTTTGTACCTACGAAGAGGATGTCTTTACCCTCTGCGGAGAGTTCGCGTACTACAGCGTATGCTTCTTCGAGTTTCTTAACGGTTTTCTGCAAGTCGATGATGTAGATACCGTTTCTCTCTGTGAAGATGTAGCGAGCCATTTTCGGATTCCAGCGTCTTGTCTGGTGACCGAAGTGTACGCCTGCTTCGAGCAGTTGTTTCATTGAAATTACTGACATTGTTTTTTCCTCCAAAAACTTTAATTTTTGTCCTCCGCCCCGATCGCTTTAGCCGACACCGCATAACACGGAACGGTCGGTCCAATCACGGAACGTGCGTATTGACTGATATATTATATCACAGTTCACTTTAGAATGCAAGCATTTTTTATCATTTTTTTGATTTTTTCCATACTGAAAACCTGAGAAGTGACACAATAACAAGTGCGAATACAATAACCCCACAGACATTCTGCTTTGCCGGAGACAAATTGAGTGCATTTGATATATCCAATACACTGTCAACGCCGACCACTGCAAGCACTGCAAGTGCGACGCCTATAAGTCCTTCGCCCGCAATCATTCCCGAACAATACAGAATACCGTTACTTATCACACTCTCTTTGCTTTTATCGTCACATTTCATTTTTTCAAAAACGAGCCTTATTACACCGCCGACCATTATACAAGCACTCAGTTGTATCGGAAGATACACGCCGATTGCAAACGGGAGCACAGGGATGCGTAATATCTCTACAATTACCGCGATAAAAACGCCGATTAGCACTAAATTCCACGGGAGTTGTGCGTTCATTACACCCTCGACAATCATCTTCATTAAAGTTGCCTGCGGTGCGGCAAGTGCCTCAGATCCAAAACCCCACGCATAGTCGAGCAGATACAGCGTGCCGCCGATTGCAAGAGATGCACATACCACGCCGATAATTTCACCGATCTGCTGTTTTTTCGGTGTTGAACCCAAAATAAATCCTGTTTTCAGGTCCTGAGAGGTATCACCCGAAATTGCAGAAACAATGCAGATTACTGAACCGATTGCGATTGCCGCACTCATACCCGCAACCCCGTTTGTACCTACGAAATTTAAAATCAAGGTGGCAATTAAAAGTGTTGCTATCGCCATACCCGAAACAGGATTGTTACTGCTTCCGACTAAACCTACCATTCGAGAGGAAACGGTTGCGAAGAAAAATCCAAACACCACTATTATCAATGCGCCGACAAGGTTTACAGGGACTGCAGGGATCATCCACATCAAAAAAGCGAGCATTATGATTGAGATTAGCACAAATTTCATACTAAAACTGCGATTTGTTCTGCTATCTTCATCTGTATCTTTTATGCCGATACCTTTGATTGCGCCTGAAAATGTGCTGATTATAAGCGGTAAAGATTTTAAAAGGCTGATAATGCCGCCCGCCGCCAACGCCCCTGCGCCGATGTAGCGGATATAACTGCTCCAGATTGCGCTTGCTCCCCCATTAGCGTACATTTCGCTTACAGTCACAGTGGTTTGGGGGTACATTATAATATTGTCGCCAAACATTACCACAAGCGGAATTAGTACAAGCCAACTGAGCATCCCGCCCGAAAACATATATGATGAAATACGCGGGCCGCAGATATATCCGACGCTCATTACAGCAGGATAAATCTGTGTGCCGATTTCACCTGCAAAACCTTTGAGTTTCAATGAAATTTCGCCGGGGACTGCTTTAAATCCGTCGATAACAAATTTAAAAACCGCCGAAAATCCCATACCTGCGAAGACGGTTGATGCGTTCGCGCCTCCTTTTTCCCCTGCAAGCAGAACTTCTGCACACGCCGCGCCTTCGGGGTATGGCAAGATACCGTGTTCCTTTACAATAAGCGCGTTGCGAAGCGGTACCATAAAAAATATGCCCAGAAGTCCGCCAATCAATGAAATCAAGGTGATTTCTAGTATACTCGGCTTGTTCATTATGCCTTCGTTCGCCCACAAAAACAGGGTTGGCAATGTAAAGATTGCGCCTGCCGCAAGCGATTCGCCCGCAGAACCGATCGTCTGCACCATATTGCTTTCCAAAACCGAGTTCTTTTTCATCACCATTCTGATAACACCCATCGCGATAACTGCCGCAGGGATTGAAGCTGACACGGTAAGTCCCACTCGCAGTCCGAGATATGCGTTTGCCGCACCGAACACTACTGCTAAAATTATGCCTGTGATTATTGAGGCGACTGTAAATTCAGATGTGGTTTTATTTGCCGGCACATACGGCTTGAATTCAGGTTTTTTGTTATCCATTTTTGCCCCCGACCGCTGAAAACAGCTTGTTTTATAGTAATATGTTCCCATAAATTCCTGCAAAAATACAAGCATTTTCATCTTTAAGCAAGGGCAGATGGATTTTAAAAAAGAGCCGACTGATTTTGGCAAGTCGGCTCTTTTTAATTAGTCTTCAACGCTGAAATTGTCTTTATCTACTCCACACAAGGGGCAAGCAAAATCATCGGGTAGATCCTCAAATTTTGTGCCGGGTGCAATACCGTTATCGGGATCGCCCACTGCTTCGTCGTAAATCCAACCGCAAACTTCGCATACATATTTTTTCATTTTAAATTACCTCCGTTTATAAATTATATATCTGTCTTCCACAAGCCGTGAAGATTACAGTAAGCATAAACCGCAATCGGTTTTTCATCAGTCAAAGCAAAAGTCACTTCGGGTTTTTCGTTGGGATTTAATGCTTTACGCTGACCGCCACGGTCGGTTTGCAGATAAATCCAGGAAATGTGGTGTTCTTCAGTCATCGGGTGTAAAACAGAGCCGATTGTAGCGGTGATGATACCGTTTTCAACGCTTACGACAGGAAGGTGCTTTTCAACACTTGCCTCAACGGTACCCGGTTCGAGTTTTGTCATCTTTTGACCGCAACACACCATCGGTACGCCACCATCGTGAACCATACCTACGATATTGCCGCAATGCTCACAAATATAAAATCTGTTGTCTTCCATAATATATACCTCCAAAATGTATTTTTTATTTGAATTTATGTTTTAGCACAACTCTTTTGCAAGTGCATCAAGTTGTGCGGTGCTTTCGTCATTTAATGCCGATAAAATTTTGACTGTTGTATCGGTGTAGGTGAGGTTTTTGCTCTTTTCAAGCATACCTTTCATCACCTTTGCAGCAGTAGGCGCCCAACTACCGTTTTCAACAAAAGCAACTGTACGGTTTTGGAAATTGCGCTCTGTTAAGTGGTTAATAAACTCACGCATAAAGGGGAAAATATCAGCGTTATAGGTGGTTGTAGCAAGTACGATTTTAGAATATCTGAAAGCATCTTCAACCGCCTCAGCCATATCGCATCTTGCAAGGTCGTTTACAACTACCTTTTCAGCACCGTTTTGCTTTAATTTTTCGGCAAGTTCAAAAACAGCCTTTTTAGTATTTCCGTAAACCGAGGTGTATGCAATCATAATTCCCTCTTCTTCGGGCTGATAACTTGACCAAATGTTGTAAAGATTAAGATAATATCCGAGGTTTTCGTTAAGAACAGGGCCGTGAAGCGGGCAGATGATTTGAATGTCGAGCGCAGATGCTTTTTTAAGCAGAGCCTGCACCTGTGCGCCGTATTTTCCAACAATGCCGATGTAGTATCTTCTCGCCTCGCACGCCCAATCCTCGTCAACATCCAACGCACCGAACTTGCCGAAGCCGTCTGCTGAGAATAAGACTTTATCGGTGCTGTCGTAGGTTACGATAACTTCAGGCCAATGCACCATCGGAGCTGTGACAAATGTAAGATTGTGTTTGCCCAGTGAAAGAGTATCTCCTTCGCCGACAACTATCTGTTTATCGGGAAAATCGGTTTTAAAAAAGTTTTTCATCATCTGAAACGCTTTTTGTGATGCAACGATCTTCGCCTGCGGGTACGCATTTACAAAATTTTCGATATTTGCAGAATGATCAGGCTCCATATGCTGAACAATAAGATAGTCAGGTGTTCTGTCGCAAAGAGTGTTTTTGATGTTGTCGAGCCACTCCTGTGTAAAGTTCGCATCTACCGAATCCATAATCGCGATTTTCTCGTCGATAATCGCATAGGAATTATATGCCATACCGTTCGGGACTATGTATTGTCCTTCAAAAAGGTCAATCTTATGATCGTTGACTCCAATGTACTTAATGTCGTTTGTGATGTTCATCTTTAAAACCTCCGATTTACTATTCTATGATATTACCGTCCGTTGCAACAGTAACGACCTGCCAGGGAATAAATTTACCGCTCGCTTGCATAGCACGCTTTACAGCGTTTTCGATTCCTGCACAACAAGGAACTTCCATTCTCACGATCTTCACGCTTTTGATATTGTTGTTTGCAATAATTTGTGTAAGTTTTTCGGCGTAATCCCCTTCGTCCAGTTTCGGACAACCAATGAGTGTGATGTGGTTACGGATGAAATCGTTATGAAAGTTACCGTACGCAAATGCAGTGCAGTCAGCGGCAACAAGCAGATTGGCGTTTTCAAAATACGGTGCGTTGACAGGCACAAGTTTCATCTGACAAGGCCACTGTGAGAGTCGGCTGGAAACTGATGCAGATTTAGGTTGCACGACAGGTTCGCGTTTGATAGCCTTTGATTGTGTTCCGGGACACCCGCAAGGGAGTTTGACACCGAACTTCTGCATTTTGTTTTGACGCACAGCCTCCTCATTATAAGCGGGGGCTTCGCGTTCTTCAAATGTTATTGCATCCACAGGGCACGCAGGCAAGCAATCTCCCAATCCGTCACAATAATCCTCGCGGGTAAGTCTGGCTTTGCCGTTGATCATTTCAATAGCACCCTCATGGCAAGCCGCAGCGCAAGCACCGCAACCGTTACATTTTTCTTCGTCTATTTTAATAATTTTTCTAAGCATATTATGTTCTCTCCTTGATTTTCTGACTCTATTATATTATAATAAAATCGTCAAGTCTGTTGAAATTTCAACAAAACGGAGAAAAAATGAAAAAATATTTAAAAGTTTTAAAAAAATGTCCGCTATTTACTGAAATTGAGGACGATAATCTATTGAAAATGCTGACCTGCCTTGGCGCAAAGGTTGAGTTATTTGATAAAAAATACACTATCTTTGCAGAAGGTACACCGGCGAAATTTATCGGAATCGTACTTTCGGGCAGTGCGCAAATCATCAGAATTGATTATTACGGGAACAGAAGCATTTTAAGCAATTTAGGGCCGTCACAGGTTTTTGCCGAGGCTTTCGCCTGTGCTGAAACTAAGTCGCTCCCTGTTGATGTTATTGCTTGCGAGCCGTGTGAAATAATGCTGATAGATTGCAGTCATATTCTGCGCACTTGCACAAAAAACTGCGGTTTTCATCAGCAGTTGATCTTCAATTTAATGAAAGATCTGGCGACAAAATCAATAACACTTCACCAAAAGATTGAGGTAACATCAAAGCG
>JAXJSX010000132.1:0-1779 GCA_036309925.1 Acutalibacteraceae bacterium
GAACAACAGTCCCGTCGGACAGTCTGCCGAACTCCAACTTGAAATCAACAAGCGTTACGCCGCACTCACGCCAAAACGCCTTTAACTGCTCGTTTACTGTAAAGGAATACTTCTTGATGGTTTCGATTTCATCGGGAGTGGCAAGATGAAGCGCTAACGCGTGGTATTCGTCGAGAAGCGGATCTCCAAGCCCGTCGTTCTTATAGGAGAATTCAATGGTAGGCGAATCGAAAACAACGCCCTCCTCGACGCCGTACCTCTTGGAAAATGAGCCTGCCGCAATGTTTCTCACGATCACCTCAAGCGGTACGATGGACACCTTTTTTACCAGTGTTTCTCTGTCACTCAGTTCTTTTACATAGTGGGTAGGAACACCTGCTTTTTCGAGTCTCTGCATCAGCAGATTGCTCATTTTGTTGTTAATGACGCCCTTGCCGACAATCGTTCCCTTTTTGAGCCCGTTAAAAGCTGTTGCGTCGTCCTTGTAGGACACAATCAAAAGCTCGGGATCATCGGTAGCAAAGACCTTTTTGGCCTTTCCCTCGTAAAGCTGTTCTCTTTTTTCCATTTGTATATACCTCCATACTATTGATTTTTAATAAAAACTGACTTTTTCATTACAATGCTCCAACTGCTTTCAGCAAGACGGAGAACGCGAAAATTGAAACCGTACTTGATAAGGTTGTAAAAACAACTAATTGACCGCTAAGCTCCGCATCTCCGCCCATCTCTTGTGCCATAGGAACTACGGACACTGCAACAGGGGTACAGAACAAACCAATCATTGATGCATATTCTATGGGTGTAAAATCAAAAAACAAAAGTGCAAAGCCTATTCCGATAATCGGAGCAACCAATGTCCTCATAATTACTCCGACAATGATTTCTTTTCGCAAATGTTTAACGGCAGTAAATTCAAACTGTGCCCCTAAAACCAAAAGTGCAAGCGGTGTCGCTATTTTAGATAAATCCTGTAACGCTTTATGAAATACGTATAAAACAGAATTATCTAACGTATCAATACCGATTCCATTCTGCTTGAATGCATATTTAATCAAGCTTACCGTAACGCCGGATAAAATACCGATAATCAATGGATTTTTACCGATTCCAATCAAAACCTTGCCTACGCCGAAGTTTTTTTGGGACGAATCAAAAAGTGAAAATGTAATAACCGCCAAAATATTAAATAGCGGTATTGAAATCAGCGACAACAGTGTAGCGGTACCGCTTGCCGCATCTCCACATAGCGAAACAGCCAAGGGAATACCGATAAGCGCATAATTGGAACGAAATGCGCACTGTATTAAAGGTGCGCGGCGCTCGTTTTTGTCCGTTGCCCAATATGATAACGGAAAAGCAATACCAAAAATCAGAAGAATTGCACCTGCCGAATACAAGACATATTTCCAACCGATGCTCGTTAAATCCTCTATGCTACACACATTAGTAAAAAGCATAATTGGCAACAACAGCTGAAAAATGAGTTTGTTTATCGGCTTTATTATTTCTTGCGGAATAAGTCCAAGTCTTTTCAAAAAATATCCGAGAGCAACAATTAAAACAATTGGGACAACCGCCCTCAGCACAAATAAAAGTGGATTCATATCAATCAAAAAAGGCGACTTAATGCTTTATCACATTAAGACGCCTTTGCCTTTAAGGTTATTCAATTTATCTTCAAAACTAAAAATGCGGACAGTAGCCCCGACAAAATCGACCGTAAATCTACGCTCGATTATAATCGGAAGACGCCATTGCCCTCACGCAGATATTATA
>JAXJSX010000133.1:0-7699 GCA_036309925.1 Acutalibacteraceae bacterium
AGATCGTAATGCCCTACCACATCCTTTTTGATAAGCTCGAAGAGGAGAGGCTTGCGGGAAAGTCCTTCGGCTCCACCAAGTCGGGCATCGCGCCTTTCTACTCCGACAAATATCAGAAGAAGACCGTGCTTGCGGGTGAACTTTTCTACCCCGAAGAACTCAAAGCACACCTTTGCGATCTGCTCGAATGGAAAAACCTCACCTTAACTAAAGTCTACGGTGCAAAAGGTTATACAATGCAAGACCTCGAACAGTGGATTGACAGTTATTGCGAGAAAATCAAGCCGTATATTTGTGACACGGGCGAGTTTCTGAAAGATGCTCAAAAAAGCGGCAAAAATATTCTTTTTGAAGCGCAACTCGGCTCACTTCGTGATTTGGACTACGGCATCTACCCCTACACGACCTCTTCTAACACCACAGCGGCTTACGCGCCTATCGGCTCGGGGTTGCCTAGTGCGAAAATTGACGAAGTAGTTGGCGTTGTTAAGGCGTATTCCACTTGCGTGGGTGAAGGCCCGTTTGTTTGTGAAATGTTCGGCGATGAGGCTCAGCGACTTCGTGAAGCAGGGTTTGAGTATGGTGCAAAAACCGGCAGACCACGCAGAGTAGGGCCGATTGACATCGTTGCTACCCGTTACGGCGTTGAGGCGCAGGCGGCAACACAAATCGCACTGACTAAACTCGATGTTTTAAGTTATATGGATAAAATCCCGGTATGCACAAAGTATGTAATTGACGGTAAAGAAACAGACCGTTTTCCATTCCCGTTAGCACTGAAAAATGCACAACCTGTAATCGAATATTTTGACGGTTGGAACTGCGATGTTACAGGTATTCGTGAATTTAGTGACCTGCCAAAAGCCGCACAGGATTATGTATGCTATATTGAGAAACAAATTGGTTGCCCGATTAAATATGTTTCAGTAGGTCCTGAAAGAGAAAGTATTATCATCAGATAAAGTGTAAAATATAGGAGTTTAAATATGACTAATAAATATGAATCCCCCTTATCCTCTCGTTATGCATCAAAATATATGTTGGAACTGTTTTCATCGGATACACGCTATAAAACCTGGCGTAAACTATGGGTTGCATTAGCAAAAGCCCAGACGCAATTAGGACTGCCCGTTACTGCTGAGCAAGTTGAACAACTGCAAGACAACATCGACAATATCGACTACGAATGTGTAGCGCAAAGAGAAAAACAGGTGCGCCATGATGTAATGGCACACGTTTATGCATACGGCAAAGTTGCCCCCACCGCTGCAGGTATCATTCATTTAGGTGCAACAAGTTGCTATGTCACTGACAATGCCGATTTAGTTATCTACCGTGATGCACTCACTTATCTTCGCACAGAACTTCTGAAAGTCGTTGCCAATCTTTCTGATTTTGCCCAAAAATATAAATCAACCCCCACCCTCGGCTACACTCATTATCAACCCGCACAACTTGTAACAGTCGGCAAACGCGCAACTCTTTGGATTCAAGACTTTTTATCAGACTTAAATGAAATCGACTTCGCACTTGACAATATTAAATTCCTCGGTTGCAGGGGCACTACCGGAACAGAGGCAAGTTTTGTTGAATTGTTTGAAGGGGATGCTTCAAAAATCGACGAAATGAACCGCAAAATTGCCGCCGATTTCGGTTTCACCGAATGTTTCGATGTTTGCGGACAGACCTATCCGCGTAAGGTTGACAGCCGGATTTTAAACTGTCTTTCATCTATTGCGCAGAGTTGCTATCGTATGGCAAATGATATTCGTTTACTTCAGCACGACAGACAAATTGAAGAACCGTTTGAGAAAAATCAAATTGGCTCCTCCGCAATGGCATATAAACGCAATCCTATGCGTAGTGAACGCATCTGCTCCCTTGCCAGATACCTTATGGCAGACGCACTCAATGCACCGATGACCGCCTCAACTCAATGGCTTGAACGCACACTTGACGATTCCGCAAACCGCCGTATTTCAATGCCCGAAGGCTTCCTTTGCGCAGATGCAATTTTGCGGCTCGCACAGAATGTCACAGACGGACTGCGCGTTAATGAAAAAATCGTAGAAAAGACTGTTCGTGAATATCTGCCCTTTATCGCAACCGAAAATCTGATGATGGAGGCGGTAAAACGCGGAGGTGACCGTCAGCAAATCCACGAAATTATCAGACAATGCTCAATGCAGGCTACTGCAAAAATGAAAAACGGTGAAGAGTGTGACCTTTTATCCCGTCTTGCAGCCGAAAAAGAATTTGGACTTTCAGAGTCGGAGATGAACGAACTTTTAACTCCGTCACTCTACATCGGTAGATGTCCGCAACAAGTGGACGCACTTTTGACAAAAATCAAACCCCTGATTTCAGGCATTTCAAGACAGTCAGCAGAAATCAATCTTTAATTTAGGAGGCGAAAACGGTGGAAGAGAAAATTTTAATCTTAAATTTCGGCGGACAGTACGACCAACTTATAGCCCGTCGTGTGCGTGAATGTAATGTTTACTGCGAGGTAAAACCGTATACTATGACACTCGAGCAAATCAAGGAATTTGCGCCTATTGGAATTATTTTTACAGGAGGCCCTGACAGCGTATACGCAGAAAATTCTTATCATCCCGCACCGGGCATTTTTGAACTCTCAGTTCCCATTCTCGGTATCTGCTACGGTTGCCAGCTTATCGCCCATCACCTTGGCGGTTTGGTTACTGCGGCAACAGATGATTCTGCCAGAGAATACGGAAAAACTTCCACCTTCTTTGATACTTCCTGCGCTCTTTTCAAGGGACTTTCAAACGAAGGCATTACTTGGATGAGCCACGGCGATTATATGGCTAAAGTGCCCAATGGATTTAAACTCACAGCACATAGCGAAAAGTGCCCGAATGTTGCAATCTGCGATGAAGATCGCAAATTCTACGGAGTGCAGTTCCACCCTGAAGTCAACCATACCGAAAACGGCACCGCAATGATCAGAAACTTTTTGTATGAAGTGTGCGGCGCAAAAGGTGAGTGGACAATGGAAAGTTATATGCACCGTTCAATAGAGGAAATTCGTCAGAAGGTCGGCAAAGATAAAGTCTTGCTTGCTTTGTCGGGCGGTGTTGATTCTTCTGTGTGTGCAGGCTTGTTCGCAGAGGCTATCGGTAAGCAGTTGACTTGCGTGTTCGTTGACCACGGTTTAATGCGAAAGGATGAGGGCGACGAAGTTGAAGCGGCGTTTGAAAAGTGGGATATAAATCTGATAAGAGTAAATGCTAAAGACCGTTTCTTGTCGAAACTTGCAGGTGTTTCAGAGCCGGAAGCGAAACGCAAGATTATCGGTGAAGAGTTTATCCGCGTTTTTGAAGAAGAGGGCAAAAAAATCGGCAAAACCGATTATCTTGCACAAGGCACTATCTACCCTGATGTTATCGAATCCGGTAAAGAAAATGCCGCAACCATCAAAAGCCATCATAATGTGGGCGGACTTCCCGATTTTGTGGATTTCAAAGAGATTATCGAGCCGCTCAGGCTTTTGTTTAAGGACGAAGTCAGAGACTTGGGCAGACAACTCGGTCTTCCCGAATATCTTGTCAGCCGTCAGCCGTTCCCCGGCCCCGGCCTTGCAATCCGTGTTATCGGTGAAATAACCGAAGAAAAACTTGATATTCTGCGCGAGGCGGATTTTATCTTCCGTGAAGAAATAGCCAAGGCAGATTTGCAAGACAGTGTGAACCAGTATTTTGCGGCACTCACCAATATGCGATCAGTCGGCGTTATGGGCGACGGTCGAACATATGATTGGGCGATAGCATTGCGCTGCGTGACAACCGATGATTTTATGACAGCCGATTTTGCTCGCATTCCCTATGATGTACTTGAAATCGTTTCACGCAGAATTGTAAATGAAGTACCCAATGTAAACCGCGTGCTTTACGATATAACCAGTAAACCGCCGGCAACGGTGGAGTTTGAATGAGAGGGATGAACTCTATGACAAAATATATTTTTGTAACCGGAGGTGTAGTTTCGGGACTCGGCAAAGGCATTACAGCCGCTTCTCTGGGCAGACTTTTAAAATCCCGCGGACTTAAAGTGGCGGCGCAAAAGTTAGACCCTTATATCAATGTCGATCCCGGCACTATGAGCCCGTATCAGCACGGTGAAGTGTATGTAACCGAGGACGGTGCGGAAACTGACCTTGATCTCGGGCACTACGAAAGATTTATCGACGAAGACTTAAATAAATACTCCAATCTTACCACAGGTAAGGTGTATTGGAATGTTTTAAATAAAGAACGAAGAGGTGAATATCTCGGCTCGACCGTTCAGGTCATTCCGCATATCACCACCGAAATCAAGGAATTTGTTTACCGTGTCGGAAAGCAGACTGACGCTGATGTGGTTATCACTGAAATCGGCGGTACAATAGGCGATATTGAGTCACAACCCTTCCTTGAGGCAGTCAGACAAATCTCCCTTGAAGTCGGTCGAGAAAACAGCCTGTTTATCCATGTCACACTTGTGCCTTATCTTAAAGGATCTGAGGAGCATAAATCCAAACCTACACAACATTCTGTAAAAGAATTGCAAGGTATGGGTATCAATCCGAACATTATTGTTTTGCGTTGTGACGAACCGATAGAGGATTCCATATTCCAGAAAATTTCGCTGTTTTGCAATGTAAAATCCGACTGCGTGATTGAAAATATCACCCTGCCGAATTTGTACGAAGCACCGCTGATGCTCGAAAAATCCAACTTTTCTTCAGTTGTATGCAGACAACTCAATATAAACGCCCCCGCCCCTGATTTGACTGAGTGGGAAAGACTTGTCGATCGTATTAAAAACCGTGTAAATGAAGTCCATATCGGTTTGGTTGGCAAATATGTTCAGTTGCACGATGCCTATCTTTCCGTTGCAGAGGCTATGCGTCACGCAGGCTACGAACTCAACATACACATTCGTATTCATTGGATCGACTCCGAAACTCTCACAAAAGAAACTGTAGAAACTCAACTTCAAAATCTTGACGGCATTATTGTCCCGGGTGGGTTTGGCAACCGTGGTCTTGAAGGGAAAATTCTCGCCGCAAAATATGCAAGAGAAAATAATCTGGCGTATTTCGGCATCTGCCTTGGTATGCAGATTGCGGTTATTGAATATGCAAGGAATGTTTTAGGTATTGCTGATGCAAATTCAGGTGAGTTTGACGAACTTTGCAAGCATAAAGTCATTGACTTTATGCCGGGTCAAAGTGAAAACATCGACAAGGGCGGTACATTGCGTTTAGGTGCGTACCCTTGTGTAATAAAATCAGGCACCAAAATGGAAGAATGTTACGGAAAACTTGAAATCAGCGAACGCCACCGCCACCGTTATGAATTCAATAACGAATACCGTGAGGTTTTGGAAAATGCGGGGATGACTTTGAGCGGTACATCTCCTGATAACAGGCTGATTGAAACGGTTGAACTCACAGACCGGGATTTTTATGTAGGTGTTCAGTATCATCCTGAATTTAAGAGCAGACCTGACAAGCCACATCCGTTATTTTGCGGATTTATTAAGGCGGCAATCAAACACGCAGGAGTGATAAAATGAGTATACACGAAGAATGCGGCGTGTTCGGGGTTATAAAACCTGAACCAGATGATGTAGCAAGCCTTTGCTATTACGGACTTTATGCTCTCCAGCACAGAGGTCAGGAGAGTTGCGGAATTGTCGTCAATGACGACGGTGTATTTTCGTCGCACAAGGATATTGGTCTTGTCAGCGAAGTGTTCAGACAAGAAACACTCTCCCGTTTTCCGAGTGGCAGTATTGCGGTTGCTCACGCAAGATACGGTACGACCGGCGGTAACACACGAAACAATTGTCAACCGATTGAAGTCAATCATCAAAAAGGAAAAATGGCGCTGTGCCACAACGGAAATTTGAGTAATGCCGCTTTGCTTCGGGATGAACTTGAACTGACAGGCGCGATTTTTCATACCACAAGCGACACCGAAACAATCGCATATATTGTAACTAAAGAGCGATTATCATCCCCGAGCATTGAAGTTGCAGTAAGCCGTGCAATGAACAAATTAGAAGGCGCGTATTCATTGGTACTGATGTCCGCAACAAAACTCATTGCCGCAAGAGATCCCCACGGATTCCGACCGTTGTGCTACGGCAGACTCGAGGACGGCGGATATGTAGTTGCATCCGAAAGTTGTGCGTTGAGCAGTATAGGCGCACGGTTTGTTCGTGATGTGAAGCCGGGTGAAATTTTAGTGTTCAGCCAAAACGGTGTAACATCAATAACCGAGCATTGCAATAAAAAACCGAAAAAAACTTGTATTTTTGAATATATCTACTTTGCCCGTCCTGATTCAATAATCGACACAGTGTCAGTGCACAAATCAAGAGTTAAAGCAGGTGAGATTTTAGCGAAAACTCACCCCGTAAATGCTGACATCGTCATTGGCGTACCGGATTCGGGACTTGATGCGGCACTCGGATATTCACAGGCTTCGGGTATTCCTTACAGTATAGGGCTTATCAAAAATAAATACATAGGGCGAACATTTATTTCCCCGGGACAGAGCAACAGGCTCGACCAGGTTAAAATAAAACTGAGCCCGATTAAAAGTACGATTTATGGCAAACGTGTGGTTTTAATTGATGACTCCATTGTCAGAGGAACAACCAGCAAGCGAATCGTGCAGTTGCTTCGTGACGCGGGAGCAAGTGAAATTCATATGCGAATATCAGCTCCACCGTTTTTGCACCCGTGCTACTACGGTACAGACATCGACTCCGAGGAACATTTGATTGCGAATAAACACACAACAAACGAAATAGCAGAAATGATCGGTGCTGACACACTCGGGTATCTTCCTAATGATACACTTTCACAGCTTGTAGGCAACTGCGACTATTGTTCGGCTTGCTTTGACGGAGTATATCCCACAAATATTCCAAAGGATATACGAAAGGATAAATTTGAGCAAAAACTGTCCGAGAAAAACAAAGTCATAAAGAAATGAGGCTACGGTATGGAACTTGGATTTAACAGAAAAATTATTTTAGAGGACGGAAGCGAGTATTTTGGCTTTGGTTTCGGCGATACCGCTGATAAAATATGTGAGATCGTGTTCAACACATCTCCCGTTGGATATCAGGAAATACTCTCCGACCCGTCGTACACCTATCAAGCGGTGGTTATGGCATATCCGCTTATCGGAAACTATGGCATAGCGGCTGACGATTTTGAAACGCAGACTCCGACTATCGGCGGTCTTATCGTGAGGGATTATAACGACATTCCCTCTAATTTCAGAAGCATTAAAACCCTTTCGCAAGTGATGAAAGAGTACAGCATCCCCGGTGTGTACGGCGTGGACACACGCAAACTTGTGCGTTCTATCCGTGATTTAGGCTCACGTCTTGTGCTGATAACAAATGTCGATACCCCTATTGAAAAGGGACTTGAAATGATAAAAAATTATACACCTGCCCGTGACGCTGTATCAAAAGTCAGCAGAAAGCAAGTGTGTAAATATGCGGGTGTGGATGCAAAATACCAAGTTGTCGCAATCGACTGCGGTATGAAACAGAATATCGTTCGCAGTCTGAATAAAAAGGGATGCGATGTAACCGTAGTACCGTGGAATACAACTGCAGATGAAATCATACATTTAAAACCCGATGGAATATTCATTTCAAACGGCCC
>JAXJSX010000134.1:0-2892 GCA_036309925.1 Acutalibacteraceae bacterium
AAAGGTTCAATAACATCAAACCCCAACGCGAGCGCGAAGCGTATGCTACAATTCTAATCAGTGCAAATTACGCGTTTAAAAAAAGTTGATGTGTTTGGTTGGGTGATATAGACTGTAGTTTCGCCGTTTTTTTCGCATACAACGAATGATTTGGGCAGTTCAAACGATGTTTCACGCACTACCCCGTTTTTCTGTGCGATTGACAAAAAATCGCGGGTACGTGAACTTACGGTTGTCTGGTCCATATCGAAAATGCCGATTATTGAATTATTTTCAACTACCGTACTTCCGCCTAAATATAAATACATCTACTTTTCCTCATTTACAACACCGTTTTCAACATAAAAAGTCTTTCCTCGCTTTTGTATGTTGACGGTGCTTTTATCGCAACAGGTGATAAACACCTGACCGTTTGTAATTTTATTTAAAATGTAATCCCGACGAAATTCATCAAGCTCGGATAACACATCATCAAGCAAAATAATCGGATTTTCATCGGTATTATTTTTGATTATCTGCGCCTCAACTAATTTAAGCGCAAGTACCGCACTTCGTTTTTGACCTTGTGAACCGTAATTTTTCACAGACATCCCGTTTATTTTAAAATCAATGTCATCTCTGTGCGCACCGACTGTAGTCGTCTGATATTTTATATCGTTCTCACGGGCGGACTTTAAAGCACTAAAGATTTCATCTTCGCTCTCCCCGTTACACGAACATTCGTAATTTATATCAAACTGCTCGCGTGACTGCGTTAGTCCTGATATAATATCCGGGATTATCTCACACACCGCTTTTAAGTACATTTTGCGTTGTTTTATTATAAATTCAGCGTAATTGGAAAGATGCTTGTCGTAGATTTCAAGCATCGTTTGCGCTGTGAATTTATCGTCATAATAGTTTTTGAGTACCGCATTTCGCTGTTCTAAACACTTTTTATACAGTGTTAAGACTTTCTCGTATTTCGGGCGCATCGCACAGATTGTTCCGTCTATCCATTTTCGACGCTCTTTAGGTGAATTTTCTACAAGTTCCAAGTCTGCAGGTGAAAACACCACTGCGCTGATATGTTCTTGCAACTGTGACGGTAATTCCAGCGGTACTTCATTTACAACAGCCGACTTTTTCGCCCCGAAGATAAGTTTAACATTTTGCTGCCTTCCGCACGAATAAAATCCTGCTTCGATTTTCGCAGACTGTTTTCGTTTACCGTCGCATATTCTTATAAGATTGCTGTCATACACCCCTCTGAAACTGCGCCTGCCTGTAAGCATCCACACAGCTTCTATCAGATTGGTCTTGCCCATTCCGTTTGCGCCGTAGATTACATTTATTCCGCTGTCTACCTCTATTTTTGCGGTATCTAAATTTCTGAAATTCTCAAATTTTAAATGTTTAATGAACATTGATTATCTCATCAAAAATCTCGACTTTATCGCCTTTATATACTTTTTTACCACGCATCAGACAAACTTCGCCGTTGTACTTTACTTCGCCGTCTTGAATAAAGATTTTCGCCTGACCGCCTGTTTGTGCAATACCCGCAAGTTTCAAAAGTGAATCAAGTTTGATAAAGTCGGTATCAATTTTAATGTTTTGCATTTATTTACCTCAATTTTCAAGTGCGATTTGCACAGGTAATACTAAAAACAGAAAATCGTTACTGTCAATCGGTGTGATTTTTATAGGTTTGATAGGGCTTATAAATTCGATTTTGACTTCGTCGCAATCGGTTGCTTTAAGTGCATCCAACATATATTTATTATTAAACCCGATAATCAGATTTTTTGTACCGCCGTTTTCGCATTTAATGCTGTCAGTCGCCACACCCATTTCAGAGATACATCTAAAGTCGATTTTATCTTCTTTTACATCTATTCTGATAGGACTTCTCATTCTGTCTGTCATCATAAGTGATACACGCTCGATAGCGTTGATGAAATGACGAACATCCACTTTGATTTCTATTTCGGATGAATCGGGGATAATATTTTCGTATTTAATATAGTCGCCGTAGATAAGTCTGGAAATTACATAAAAGTCGCCCGATTTGAAAGATACGTGATGTTTATCGAGCGTAATTGTGATTTTTTCAATATCGTCTTCTGTAAGTCGCAAAAGTTCTGACAATGTTTTTGCAGGTACGATAAACGAAATTTCATCGTCATTTTTAACCTTTTCGTTTCTTACTGCCAGACGCTTGCCGTCAAGTCCGACAAGCCTTATCATATCTTTGGAAAACTCGAAATTTACGCCCCTGAACATCTGATTATTATCCTCAACTGCGCACGCAAAGATGGTCTGATTTACCATTTTTGAGAAAAGGTCATAGTCCATAGTGAGCGATTTGCCGTCTTTAATGTCGGGGATTTCGGGGTATTCAGCGATATTCATACCCATAATCGAAAATTCGGTATTGCCTGCGATTAGTTTAACGCTGTTTTTTTCGTCTGTGACGATTTCGATAAAGTCGCTGTCGGCTTTTCTTAAAAAGTCAGAGAAAATGCGGGCGTTGATTACAATACCGCCGGGTTCTGTGATAGTCGCTTCGACTGCGGTTTTTATTGCAATTGATAAATCATATCCAACAACCGTTACGCTGTCAGTTGTGTTTGTCTTGATGTAGATGCCTTCAAGTACCGGCATTGCCGCTTTACTGCCAACGGCTCTCGTCACTCCGAATACTGCCGATGTAATTTTATTTTTCTCACAAATAATCCTCATAATTTCCCTACCTTTTTTTCAGACGCGTAATTTACACTGATTAGAATTGTAGCTAAGCCTTCGGCCTCGCGTTGAAGTCTGTACTTATTGTAGTTTTTGGCTTGTACAAATTTTAGTTAAGCATTTGGTTTGATGTTATTGAACCTTTTTGATTGTGTAAATTATAAT
>JAXJSX010000135.1:0-1613 GCA_036309925.1 Acutalibacteraceae bacterium
AACTGCGGTTTTCATCAGCAGTTGATCTTCAATTTAATGAAGGATCTGGCGACAAAATCAATAACACTTCACCAAAAGATTGAGGTAACATCAAAGCGCTCGACAAGAGAAAAACTGATGACATATTTAATGCTTTGCTCAAAAAAAGCGGAAAGCCGTAGTTTTGATATTCCCTTTGACAGACAGGAACTTGCCGATTATCTTGAGGTTGACCGCAGCGGATTGTCCGCAGAAATAAGTAAACTTTGCAAGGAAGGTATTATTGAAAGCAACCGAAAGCATTTTGAATTGCTGTAAAACAACGACGGTGGCACTTTTAGTGTCCACCGTCATATTATATCACTCTTTATTTGAATTTTCAATAATTTTTTGTGCTACATTTTCGGGGGCGCGTTCATAGCGTTCAAACTCAAATGTGAACGAACCTCTGCCTTGGGTGATTGATCGAAGTGCAGTTGAGAAATCATAACTCTCGGACACAGGGATGTTTGCGCTGATTTCTTGATAACCGTCTTCAGTCGGTTCCATACCGAGCACTCTGCCGCGACGCTTATTGATGTCGCCGATGATGTCGCCCATATAGTCATCGGGCACGCTTGCTTTCAAGATGCCGATAGGCTCAAGCAGCACTGGAGATGCCTGTTCAAGTCCTGCTTTATATGCAAGTGAGGCAGCAGTTTTAAAGGACATTTCAGACGAGTCTACAGGATGGTACGAACCGTCAACCAATGTGGCTTTAAGTCCTACAACCGGGTAGCCTGCAAGTACACCTTTTTTAACGCTGTCTTGAAGCCCTTTTTCGACTGCGGGGAAGAAGTTTTTCGGAACAGAACCGCCGAAAATCTTTTCTTCAAATACCAATGTATCGCTGTCGCACGGCTCAAATTCTATCCAAACATCGCCAAACTGACCGTGACCGCCCGATTGCTTCTTGTATCTTCCCTGAACCTTGACTTTCTTTTGGATGGTCTCTCTGTATGCGGTTTTCGGGGTTTGCAAGGTAGCATCTACGCCGTAGCGGGTTTTAAGTCTTGACAACAAGACATCGAGTTGCTGTTCGCCGAGTCCCGACACGGTGTATTCGTGGGTTTCGTGGTCGTGGAACAGTTTTAATGCGGGATCTTCTTCAACCATCTTTTTAACGGCTGATGAAATTTTATCTTCTTCACCTTTGTTAGCGGGGTAGATTGCCATTGTAACGGTTGGTTTCTGGAACTCAATGCCTTCAAGTTCAAGCGGATTATCAGGAGAAGTGAGTGTGTCGCCTGTGCCTATGCCCGAAAGTTTAGACACAGCACCGATGTCACCTGCTACAACATAGTCGGTGTCTTCGGTTTTGCCGCCGCGCACGAACATCAGTTTACCGATACGCTCGTTTTCTCCTGTACGGGGATTGAATGCGACAGAATTTGAACGCAAAGTGCCCGAAATCACTTTGAAATATGACATCTTTCCAACAAACGGATCTGCAACGGTTTTGAATACGATTGCGGCAAGTCTGCCGTTTGCGTGACAATGTACTTCGGTTTCGTTGCCGTTTTTATCTTTTGCTTTTTCAAGGCGTGCTTCGTCTGCACTCGGGAAAATATGTACCATACTGTAAAGCATAAGGT
>JAXJSX010000136.1:0-6546 GCA_036309925.1 Acutalibacteraceae bacterium
TAGTACATTGCACCGCCTGACCATTCGCCGTCCTTATTTTTTCTGCGGTAGAAAATACCGAGAACATTTTCCGAGAAGTTTGTCATCATACCAAAGAATGCCGCAATCCACATCCAGAATACCGCGCCCGGACCGCCTGTAACGATAGCCGCCGCAACACCTGCGATATTACCAACGCCGATTGTAGCCGCAAGAGCAGTACAAAGTGCCTGGAACTGCGAGATCGCGCCCTTGTTTTTTTCGTGTGAAATGACGTGGCGTGTGAACATACTGCCGATAGTTTCTTTCATCCAATGCCCGAGATGCAAAATCTGAAACCATTTTGTGACGAATGTCATAATGATGCCTGTGCCAAGAAGCAGTATAAGACCGATTTTAACCCAGACAAATTCGTTGATTACATTGTTGACATCGGTGATTGTTTTTACAATACCGTTGTTTTCATCGCAACTGCAAAACAGCATAGCAAGCACGGCAATCATACCGACTAAACTTAACTTCCTTTTCATACTTATACATCCTTTAAAAATAAAATACCCGAATATTATACCATATATATTTCTAAATTTCAATACAAAATATTGAAAAGTCGATTTTCCGGCGTTCAATCATTGATAAGCTAAAGCGCCGCTTTTTAAGCGGCGCTTGATTTATTTAATATACTGTGCGACAAATTTTTCGATTTCTGCTTCGTCCTTTGCGTTCGGAGTTCCTGTGTTTTCAAAGAGCGACCAAGTTTCTGTATGAAGTACGGTTTCGCCCGGATTCGGATTTGATTTTGCACCGAGAGTTTCCATCTCCAAAATGAACTCGTTTGTGTATGTTTCAAACGAAACGCCGAAATCCTCATATTCCTTATCCTTGAAATGCGGATAACGCTTTACAAAAACGGTGTCGCCGAGCACATACATCGCCCAGCCGTTTTCGTTGTCAAGGCCCATCTTAAACGCACGTTTTACATTTTCATCCTGACGCAGTGTAATATATTTCTCGCCAAAATAAAGTCTTTCGTCTGCCATATTACTATACGGCCACATAATAACCTTGCGGTTTGCGAGCAAACCTGTATCAGTGGTGTTCTGCGGGATGATTTCAAGACCGCCCTTATTAAGCACTGTCAACGCCCACGGTGAGAAACGCAAGTCTGTGTTGGAAATATTTGTTATGTAGTGATCAATCTTCACATCACTGCCATTAAGCGCGATTTCGATTACATACTGCACACCGTTTTCATTCTGTGCTTTCGGTTTGAATACCGCACCTGTATCGGTGATTTTGTACGGCACGGGGTCGTTGTCGGGATAGTAGGTTTCGGGCATTGATTCGGGTGACATCCACAAACGGTGACCGCCGTAGATATACCATTTTGCGCCTTTGTAGTAATAGTTGTCGAAACACTCGCCGCCCTGCTGGGTATCTCTATCGACATCATTTTTCATCATATTAGTGTCGCTGCCCTTTAGTGAAGCGCGGATGATACGCGGACCGACATCAACTGTCACAAGCAAACTTACCTTGTCGTTCGCGATTTCAAGGCAGTTGCCGAAATTGAGATATTCGCCGTAGGGTTTTACTGTAACATTGCTCATAAATCTTACCTCTTTTTATTTTTATAAAATCAACGGACATTACATCCGTTGATTTTTTTACTTACGCCTGCAGGCTTTCTTTCATATACGCTCTGAAATCATCGCCGTCAATTTTCTCGTTTGAGAAAAGGAGTTGTGCAACATAACCGAGCTGTGTCATATGAGTTTTAAGCAGTTCGATAGCCTTATTATACTGTGTCATAACGATGATTTTGATTTCTTCGTCGATAATTGCGGCAATCTGCTCGCTGTAATTCTGATGCGAACCAAAATCACGTCCGAGGAACACTTCTTCGTTGCTGTTTCCGAGTGCAAGCGGACCGATTCTGTCGGAGAAACCGTATTTTGTGACCATCGCACGAGCGATTTCGGTTGCACGCTCAATATCGTTCGACGCACCTGTGCAAACATCTGTCTGCGTGAGTTTCTCTGCGGCACGACCGCCCAGGAGTGAACAAATCTGTTCATTTAATTTGGTTTTAGACACGTGCTTATTGTCGGTGTCGGGGATATACATTGTATAACCCGCCGCCATACCGCGCGGGATAATCGAAATCTGGTGAACAGGATCTTGTGTCGGCAGGAAATAGGATACGATTGCGTGCCCGGCTTCGTGATAAGCGGTAATCCATTTATCGTGGTCGGTGACAACGTGCGACTTCTTCTCTGTACCCATAATGACTTTGACGGTTGCCTCGTCGATATTTTCCTGTGTTATTGCCTTTTTACCCTCTCTTGCCGCGAGCAATGCCGCCTCATTCAAAAGGTTTTCGAGGTCTGCGCCTGTGAAACCCGAGGTGGATTTCGCGATTGTTCCGAGATTTACATCGGGTCCGAGGGGTTTGCCTCTTGAATGGACTTTTAAGATGTCTTCTCTGCCCTTCACATCGGGGTAGTTGACTGTAACCTGGCGGTCAAATCTGCCCGGACGCAACAATGCTTTATCGAGGATGTCAGGGCGGTTGGTTGCCGCAATGATGATTACCCCTTCGTTTGCACCGAAACCGTCCATCTCAACAAGCAGTTGGTTTAAAGTCTGCTCGCGTTCATCGTGGCCGCCGCCAAGTCCCGCACCACGCTGTCTGCCGACTGCGTCGATTTCATCAATAAAGACGATTGACGGTGAATTTTTCTTTGCGGTTTCAAATAAGTCACGGACACGAGATGCGCCGACACCAACAAACATTTCAACGAAATCAGAACCCGAAATCGAGAAGAACGGCACACCTGCCTCGCCTGCAACCGCACGCGCAAGCAAGGTTTTACCTGTACCCGGAGGGCCGACAAGCAAAACGCCTTTCGGAATACGGGCGCCCAGTTCGTTAAACTTTTTCGGATCTTTAAGGAATTCTACGATTTCCTTTAATTCTTCTTTTTCTTCGTCTGCACCTGCTACATCCGCAAAGGTGGTCTTACGCTTTTCGTCGGTATTTTTCTTGATTTTTGCCTTGCCGAACGACATCGTTTTATCGCCGCCCATACCGCCCATTTTACGCATCAACACAACGAAAATGACAACGGTGAGTCCAATCATAATGATTGTGGGGAGCAACGACAAAAGGTACGAGCCTGCGTCACTGCCATGTTCAATATCGTAGGTGATTGCGGCAGTTTCGCTGTCTAATTGTCCGAGTTCGACTTTTATCTGCAAGCCGTCACGAATTTCTTCAAAATCTTTCAAAAACAGCGATGAATCAGGCACGGTATAATACTGTGTCGCAGTGATGCTTTTTTGGATGTCTTCCTCACTTTGAAGTTTCATCGACTCTGCGTATTCATCTTTCTGCTCCGCAATGTACTTATCGGAAAATTTGTACTGTACCTCACCGCTTGTGAGATTTAACTCAAACTCAGAAACGTAGCAATTTCTGAATAAATCGAGGAACTGCGAATATTTATGCTCCACAATGCTGTTGCGGGCGCTGCCCCACATTGAGAAAATCATAATCAGCATAACAAGCGGAATTGTTACATACAAGATTATATTTCTAACACGGTTATTCTTATTGTTTATGGGAACCATCTCCTTTTTCGGTTACTGTAATTTTCACAGCGGTAACACTGTTTTCATCGAGAGCATATTTTTCGCTGACACCGATATTTTGCGCCCAGATAATGTCATTATCCTGCGAAATTACGGCAAGTTTTCCACGGGTAATTCGCGGAATTTTCTGCTCATTTAACGCCTTTTTCAGCGTTTTTGTGCAGTTTCTGCCAAAAATTCGCATTTTATCGGAATCACGCTTTGACCTTATTATAATATGCTTATTCATTTTATCATAATCAAAACAAGAATTAAATAACAAATTGTTAATTTTGCCGTTTGTTTTCAATTTATTTACACAAATTTTCTCAAAATTATAGATGTAATACGGAGTTTCCACACCATCGAGCGAAAACCCATACTCAAATGGTTGTGGATATTCGATGAAAAATTCAACTGTATTTTGTGAAATCTCAATAAATAGATTGTCAGCAATCTGCGTTTTAGATTTTGATTTTATTGCATTTACCGCCAAATCGGTGTGAAATTTATCGGGGACTACCGAGAACTTTGCGCAGTTTTGCCGTACATACTCCGCTAAAACAGTCGGATGTTGACAAGCCAATGTATCGGCATCCGCATTTTCGAGTGTCTTGGCGGTTTCGATTATATAATCATCTGCATCGCACGCACTTTCGCACAGGCGGGACACCGCCTGCAAAAACGCAGGGTTGATGTTTTGAAGTTGCGGGATGACATTATGGCGGATTTTGTTGCGGGTATAGTCATCGGTTAAATTAGTTGAGTCTGTGACATACTCCTGTGCGCGTAATTTCAGATACTGTTCGATTTCCTCACGGGTACAGTCAATCAGCGGACGGATAATATTTTCACGCATAGGTGGGATAGAGCGCAGTCCGTGCAGTCCGCTGCCTCGGGTAATATTGAAAATCAGCGTTTCCGCACGGTCACAAAGGGTATGTGCAGTCGCGATTTTGCCCTCGATTTCACTGAAAATTTCATAGCGTGCCTGTCGCGCGGCAAGTTCAATACTGATTTTCTTCTCTAAAGCGCGCGACATTACATCAACAGAATAAAAATCGCACTCTACATTCAATTCACTGCACAAATTTCTCACAAACAGCTCGTCACGGTTTGATTCATCGCCGCGAAGATTGTGGTTGATATGCACAGCTTTAAGTGAAAAATCAAGGGATTCAGACAAATCCTTCAAAACGCAAAGCATTGCGACAGAATCTGCTCCGCCCGAAACTGCGGCGGTGACGCTATCGCCTGCTTTAATCATATTATATTTTTTTAAGGTATCAAGTACTTTACTGTTCATTATAATTTGCGATTGCAGTAAATCGGGTGAACTCGCCGTCCCAACGCAGTTTTATTGTATCCTGTCTGCCGTGTCGGTTTTTGGCGATTTTAAGGTATGCCTCGTTTTTCTTGACTTCTTCGGGATTTTCCTTTTCGTCGCTGTAATAATCTTCACGGTAGATAAACATAACGCTGTCCGCATCTTGCTCGATTGAACCCGAATCACGCAGGTCAGCGAGTGCGGGAATATGCGATTTACCCTTGACTTCGGTGCCACGGTTTAACTGTGCGCAACAGATAATCGGCACGCCGAGTTCTTTTGCCATAATTTTTAGATTACGGGTAATTTCAGAAATTTCAAGCGCACGGTTGCCGTTATAGTTCTTTGCGCTGTTCATAATTCCGAGGTAGTCGATGATAACGACATCAACCTTATCCTGTCTGCGCAGACGAGCCTTGATTTCAGGCACAGTAATGTCTGAAGTTTCGTCGATATAAATAGGCAGTTTGCCGAGTCGTTCGCTGGCTTGGATAAGCCGTACCCACTCTTCTTCGGAAAGTTCGCCTGTTCTCATTTTTTCACTCGGGATTGAAGCGGCGTTACTGATTAGTCGGTCAGCGACCTGTTTTCTGGTCATTTCAAGCGAGAAAAAGCAGACGGTCTTGCCGTCGTTTGCCATATTCATTGCAAAGTTAAGTGCGAGCGATGTTTTACCCATACCCGGACGAGCGCCGAGGATTACAAGGTCGCCCTTATGAAAGCCGGTGGTGACATTGTCCACAGGAGAAATCCCGCATTTAATGCCTTCAAACTCGCTTTTAAACTCTTCGTTTTTGAGTTTATCCAGCACCTCAAGCACTTCAAAATTTATAATTTCTTTCAGAAGTTTTAAGCCGACAACCGAACGGTCACGGCGGATGTCATAAATCCTCTGCTCGGCAAAGTCCATCAGTTTTTGCGCATCATCTTCGCCTAAAGAGGCTTTATTGATGATTTCACGAGATGCTAAAATCAGCGAACGAACATAGAATTTTTCAAGCACGATAGACGCATAACTTTCAATATTTGCGGCAGTCGGCACGATTTGGGCAAGTTCCAAAAGGTAACTCTTACCGCCTGCATCGTCATAGACGCCCTCCGCCTTTAAGCGTTCGAGTACAACGATAGTATCAATAGACCCCGCCCGTTCTAATTCGAGGTCCATCATAATATTATAGATTGCTTGATGTTGAGGCAGATAGAAATGTTCGGGTTTCAGCCGCACAGCTACTTCGCTGATTGCGTTTGGCTCGATTAAAATTGCACCGAGTACCGATTGCTCTGCTTCAAGTGAAAACGGGAGCAGTTGCGACTGCTCACCAATAACATTATTATCAGCCATTATCTCTTCCTTTCAGACGCGTAATTTTCACTGATTAAAATTATAGCATACGCTTCGCGCTCGCGTTTTTTCAGACGCGTAATTTACACTGTTTTAATTTTTAGCTAAGTCTTCGACCTCGCGTTTGGGTTTGATATTATTGAACCTTTTGGATTGTACGGTATTTATTTTATTTTTAAACAAGCGATAATGTTGCGATTAGGCTAAAGTAATCACCCCGTTCACCACTGTTCTCCACCGTTAGATGAAATCATATTCACTCGCA
>JAXJSX010000137.1:0-14092 GCA_036309925.1 Acutalibacteraceae bacterium
ATCACAGCACCTGTCGGTACAACACTCGAACAGGCACAGGAGATTTTACGCCGTAATAAAATCGAGAAACTCCCGATTGTAACCGATAACTACGAACTCCACGGTCTTATCACCATTAAAGATATCGAAAAATCTGTCCGCTATCCGAACTCAGCAAGAGATGCTGACGGCAGACTTTTGTGCGGTGCGGGCGTTGGTTTCACCGCTAATATGATGGACCGCGTAGAGGCACTCGTTCAAGCACAGGTTGACGCTATCGTACTTGACTCGTCACACGGTCACTCAAAGAATGTTATCGAGGCTACCAAACGCATCAAAAAAGCATTCCCCGATATTACTTTGGTTGTCGGCAATATCGCGACTGCTGAAGCCGCACAGGCACTCATTGATGCAGGCGCAGATACCTTGAAAGTCGGTATCGGCCCCGGCTCTATCTGTACTACCCGTGTTGTCGCAGGTACAGGCGTTCCGCAACTTACCGCAGTTTACGATACTGCTTGCGTTGCCGCTAAATACAACATCCCTGTAATCGCTGACGGCGGTATCAAATATTCGGGCGATATCGTTAAAGCACTCGCTGCAGGCGCAAGTTCTGTTATGGTCGGCTCACTCGTTGCAGGATGCGAAGAAGCACCCGGCGAAAAGGAAATCTACCAGGGCAGACAGTTTAAAGTCTATCGCGGTATGGGCTCAATCGCATCAATGAACCGAGGCAGTGCTGACCGTTACTTCCAGGATAATGCCCGCAAACTCGTTCCCGAAGGCGTTGAAGGCCGAGTTCCTTATAAGGGCCGTTTGTCCGATACAATCTTCCAGATGATCGGCGGTATTCGTTCGGGTATGGGAAGTACAGGTTGCCGTACAATCCCCGAACTTCAGGAAAAGGCTCGTTTCGTGCGCATCACAAACGCATCTCTCACCGAAAGCCATCCGCACGACATCTCAATCACAAAAGAATCACCGAACTATTCGGCAAGAATGTAATAAAAAAGAGCGCAGATGCGCTCTTTTTTATTATTATTTATTATTCTTCGTCAGATGCGTGGGTTTCTGTGAGTACTGAAACCTGACGCTGTTGGCGGAGTGCTGAACGAGTCTTACGAAGGTCAGTAAGATTTGCACTCAAACAATCATCAGCCTTAGCCATAATGTCGTCAACAAAATCCTGTGCGGCCTTGCGCATCTCCATTGTTTTGATGTTAGCAGCATTGATGATTTCAGTAGCCTTAGCTTGAGCCAAGCGAGTGATTTCCTCTTGAGCAACAAGCGCACGTGCTCTCTCCTCTGCCGCCTTGATGATATTTTCAGCTTCACGCTTTGCGTTGTTGACAATATCGTTGCGGTCGTTCAATACATTGTTAGCCTGCTTGATTTCCTGCGGAATGCTCAAACGAATGTCATCGAGGATTGCACGAACTTTTTCGTTCGGGAGAACGATCTTGCCGCCGATAAACTTCCAACCGCCTTCAACCACTTCTTCTAATTCATCAATTAAATCTTCCATGTTCATAATCTATTCACCTTTCTTAGATAATCTTTCAAAAATTTCCGAGCGCAGACATTCAGGCACAAAATCCGAAATATCGCCGCCCATTTTAGCAACTTCCTTGACAACCGAAGAACTCAGATACATATTTTCAGCCTGAGTGGTGAAGAACACCGTTTCAGCATCAGGGTTAAGTTTTTTATTTGTAAGCGCCATCTGAAATTCATATTCAAAGTCAGATACCGCCCGCAAACCTTTTACGATTGCTTTCGCACCTTTTTCGCGTGCATAGTCCGCAAGCAGACCGCAGTACGCATCAACCGTGAGATTTGGGATGTCAGATGTTGCCTTTTTTATCATCTCAACCCGTTCGTTTGCCGAAAAACTCGGTGTTTTTGAGGAATTGAGCATCACAACAACGATAACACGATCGAATGTTGCACAAGCGCGTTTTATAATGTCGATGTGTCCGAGCGTGACAGGATCGAAACTGCCCGGACAAATCGCAGTAATCTTATTCATTTGACTGCCCCTTTTTATACACGCTCACCGACACCTTACCGTAACGATACCTGCGGTAGACGCAGAAACCGAACATTTCATCAGGCGGTACATCGGTAGTGGAAGTTTCGCAGACGAGCGTGCAAAAATCTGATGTAACATCATAAAGTTTAGCCGCCGCCTTTTCGATTAACCCCTTGTTGTAGGGCGGATCTAAAAACACTATGTCGAATTTGTCTTTAATACGGCTGAGGTACAACTCAAAATCGACATTGACGACTTCGCTTACACTTTGCAATTTTGTATTTTCAAGATTCTCGCGAATACATCTGAGCGACTTTTGGGAATTGTCAACAAAAACCGCAGATTTTGCACCGCGACTGAGTGCTTCAATGCCCATCTGCCCGCTTCCTGCGAACAAATCGAGAACGCGTCTGCCTTCAATATCGAACTGAATAGCATTAAAAATGCTTTCCTTGACCTTGTCGGTAGTCGGGCGAGTATCCAGCCCGTCGGGCGTGACAAGCCTTTTACCTCGGCACGAACCGGTTATAACTCTCATAACATCAATCCAATCGAGTGCAAAAATACTATTATAATATTCTCATTATATTTTACACTATAAACCTGCGTTCGTCAAGAGTTTTTTTATGTTGACTTTTTGCAAATTTAGACTTATAATAAAACTGATAATAAAGTAAAATGCCTAAATTGTGTATATACGAAAGGGGTATGCTTATGGCTCAGACCGCACTCACACCCGAACAAGTCCGCAAAATGCAACTCAAAGGACTTGATATGGCGCTTTATTTTAATGATTTTTGCAATAAACACAATCTCACATACTTTTTCTGCGGGGGATGCTGTATCGGCGCAATTCGTTCGGGCGGTTTTGTCCCGTGGGACGATGATGTTGATGTTTTTATGCCCAGAGATGACTACGAAAAACTCAAAAAATTGTGGGTTGACACCGATGAATATTCAATTCAATATACCACCCGTGATTTTTTGACGGAAAATCAATTTTTGACTATCTGTGCCAACAACACCACTTTCATTAAAACATATCAAAAAGACCTCGATATGAACCACGGTCTTGTGCTTGATGTACTGCCGATTGACGGTTGCCCTAAAGGCGTAAAACGCAAAATCCAAAAGTTGTGGGCGTTGCTCTATTCATTATATATAGTAGGCAAAGCGCCCGACAACCACGGCGGTGCAGTTAAGGCGGTGGGCAAAATCGCACTCGCACTCGTTCCGTTTAAATCGTTAAGATACAAAATGTGGCGGTTGTGTGAAAGAAAAATGAGCAAATACAAAATCGCTGACTGCGAGTACATCACCGAACTGTGTTCAGGCCCGCACTATATGCAAAACGAATATCCCAAACGCATCTTCGAGAGTCAGAAATGGGTGCAGTTTGAGGGACATTCATTCCCGATTCCCGTGGGATATGATGAATATTTAACAATGGCGTTCGGCGATTATATGACATTACCGCCGAAGGACAAGCAGGTGTGTCATCACGAATTTGAAAAAATGGATATGGACAACTGTTATAAAATCTACAAAGGCAAATACTACTGTGTAAAGGAGAAATAATTATGATTTTTGGTGCAATTTTAGCAGGCGGTGTCGGCTCACGAATGAACATCCCCGATATGCCAAAACAATTCTTACCGCTCGGAGATAAACCGATTATCGTGCATACTTTGGAGAAATTTCTAACATCCTCCCGCCTTGACTGCGTGTATATCGGCGTGCACGCTGATTGGGTTACTCATATGAACGATTTAATCGACAAATATGTAAAGGGCGCAAAAAGCAGAATTAAAGTCGTTGCAGGCGGTGCTGACAGAAACGGCACTATTTTGAACATTATTTCAGACATTGAAGAAAATTTCGGTGAAAATGAAGATAATATCATTGTAACACACGATTCGGTGCGTCCGTTTGTTTCTTTGCGTATGATTGAAGAAAATGTTGACGCGGCACTTAAATACGGTGCGGTGGATACAGTCACTCCCGCAGTAGACACCATTGTGTCGTCAAACGACGGTGAAGTGATTTCTTCTATCCCGGACCGTGCAACAATGTACCAGGGACAAACTCCGCAGACTTTTAAAATCAGCGTTTTGAAAGATTTGTACAATTCTTTGAATGATGACGAGAAAAAGTCGCTCACCGACGCTTGCAAAATCTGCGTTGTGAGAGATTACCCCGTGCATTTGGTTGAGGGTTCGGTGACTAATCTTAAAATCACCACTACAGGAGATTACAAAATCGCACAGGCTATGCTCGGTTGCTTAAAAGCCGACGAATAACGAAAGGTAGGAAGTCGCTTGATTAACTATATTTATCAACTTGTCAGCCCGAAAGTTTTTTCGGTGAAATACAGCGATATTTCATTTTCGGACAAGGTAATCGTGCGCCCTGAATACTTGGCGGTTTGCCACGCAGACCAGCGGTACTTTCTCGGTCAGCGCGATATTAAAGTATTAAATCAGAAACTGCCGATGGCGCTCATCCACGAGTGTTGCGGCAAAGTTGTGTACGATCCGCAGGGTAAAATGAAACCCGGTCAGCGTGTTGTTTTAATCCCGAACTCCCCTGTTCGTAAAAACGATGTAATCTACGAAAATTACGATAAGGGTTCGTACTTTTTGTCGAGCGGTCACGACGGATTTATGCGTGAGTTTGTCGAACTCGACAGCGACCGTGTCGTGCCGTATGATAATGTTGACCCGCGTGTTGCTGCAATCACAGAGTTTGTGTCAGTCGGCGTACACGCAACCACCCGATTTGACTTAATTGCGCACCAAAACCGTGACCGTATCGGAATTTGGGGTGACGGAAGTCTTGCGTATGTTGTTGCGAATATCATAAAAGCACGCTTTCCGCACAGCAAAATTGCGGTTATCGGTATGGATAAGCGTAAACTGTCGCAGTTTTCGTTTGTGGATGAAACATATCTGTCCACTGAAATCCCGAAAGGATTTGAAGTTGACCACGCTTTTGAGTGTTGCGGAGGCGAAGGCAGTTACTATGCGATCGAAGATGTTATCAATTACATCAATCCGCAGGGTGCGCTTGTTTTGATGGGCGTTTCCGAAAACAAGGTTGCAATCAACACCCGAATGGTACTCGAAAAAGGTATGACTTTGATTGGTTGTTCGCGTTCGGGCAGAGAGGATTTCGAGAAAGCAGTAGAACTTATGGAAAACCGTGATTTTGAGCGTCGAATGAAAGTTATCATCTATGAAGATGAACCTGTAAGAAGTATCCGCGACATCTCAAGAGTTATGGCAAACGACCTTACCACACCGTTCAAAACGGTGTTTAAATGGGAGATGTAAAATGAAGGTTTGTCTGATTAAATATGATATGACCGAGAAATCGGGCGGTGAGCGAGTGTGTTCTATACTCTCGCGCGAACTGTGCGATTACTTTGATGTATATGTCGTGAGCATCTGCGGAAAAGGCGAACCCTCTTACTATAGCCTTGATGAACGCGTAAATTATACCGCTTTACTGCAAGGACACCAGCGTATAAGAAAAACTTTAGTGTCGGGTAGCAGGGCGGTGCGTAAATATGTCAAAGAAAACGGCATAGATGTGCTTTTGTCTGTCGGCGGTAATGTCAATGCGTTTATGTGGGCGGGTTCTGCTTTTAGAAATATTAAAAAGATTTTCTGCGAGCATATAAATCTAAAAATGGCAAACGAAGATAAAATGAATAAGATTCTTCGTCAAATCGGTGTGAAAATCGCAGATAAAATCATCACATTGACGCACCGTGACCGCGAGGAATATATAAAAACATATTCTTTACCTGAAAATCGGGTTGATTGCATTTATAATTGGGTGGACGACAAACTCATAAACTCAACCTCGAATTATGATATAAATTCCAAAAAAATTATTACGGTCGGGCGTTTTGAACATCAAAAAGGTTACGATATGCTCATAGAAGTTGCAAAAAAAGTGTTTGAAAAGCACCCCGATTGGCATTGGGATATTTACGGCGACGGCGAGCTGTATAATGAAATAGACTGTCAAATCAACAAATGTGGGTTAAATCAAAATCTGCATTTGATGGGCACGAGCAACAGAATATACGAACTCTACCCCGACTATGCGATGTATGTTATGACCTCTCGGCTTGAGGGATTGCCGATGGTGTTGCTGGAAGCAAAGGCAAACCGTTTGCCGTGTGTGAGTTTTGACTGTTTGACAGGCCCTTGTGAGATTATCGAAGATAAAGTGAGCGGATACCTTGCAAAGCCGAACGACATATCCGCACTTTCAAATCACATTTGTGAGTTGATTGAAAATCCCGATAGGCGTTTGGAATTTTCCGCACACGCAAGGGATAATATTGACTTGTTTAATAAAAAAGAAATCGTAGATAAATGGGTGAAACTCATTAAATCGTTGTAAAAAAGAATGGAGATTGAAATGCTGAAATCAAAAACAGATTTTTCTGATGTTTTATACAGAGTAAGGTTTTTATATGTTCTTGTTTTCACTGTGTTTACTGCACTTAATAAATTTATATTTTTTCAGTTTGTAAACGCAAGTTTTATCGCGTTGACATACAGCGCACTTGCAGCGTGCGGTGTATTATTGCTTGTACTTGACTTTTTCACAAAGCGTAATATGTTCAGAACAAGTTACAACGGCATTATGCTTTTGTTTTTTGTAGTATATGTCATTTCGATGATCGTGAACATTCGTTACGGCTGGGTTGACAATGCAAAAACATTGGTGTGGATGTTAATCCAAACATTCCTGCTTTTTGCTGCAGATATTGACCAACCGCTTGAAAGTCATTTAAAGCAGTTGCGTATAGTTGCTGAATGTTTCATCTTTATATGGTTTATCGGCACAGTGATCTCATTTGGACAGTTTTTGGTGCAGTATGCGGATGTACGACAGATCCCCGGCGACAACAACTGTATACAAGGCTTTGCGGTCGGCAGACTTTTCGGTGAGTTCACAGACCCGAATGTTGCGTCGGTATGTTCGATGATAGCGGTAGTTTTAACTGCATTTATAATGTATCAGTTCAAGCCCCGTGCATTGCTCAAGGTGTATTACATCATCACTATTGTTTTCAACGCAATCTATATAATTCTTTCAGGCTCGCGAACAGGAATGTTAATTGTAGCCGCTTCGATTTTTGCGAGTGCGGTGTTATTGTTCAGTCTTAAATTCTCTGAAATGGGTATAAGACGACTTTATAAATCCTGCTTTACCGTAATTTGCGCAATTCTTTGCACGGTTATCGTTGTAGGCGGTATGAACCTTGCTAAAACAGGACTTTCATATGTCCCGAAAATCGTAGAACCGATTACCGACGGTGTTGAAACGGCACTTGGGTTGGAGTTCCATAAAGACGATGACAGTGACATTTCAGACCAAATTGATATGACTCGCCCTGACATTGAGGGAAACTCCGACATATCAAATGCGCGGTTTAAAATCTGGACTGACAGCCTGCGCCTTGTGGAAAAATCTCCGGTTTTCGGCACCTCCGCGCGTAATCATTTAATGTTCGCTCAGGATTATTTCGGCGAGGATATGTATATCGTCACCCGTCAGTATTCAGTACACAACGGCTACTTGTCGTTGCTTGTCTACACGGGTATAATCGGCACTCTGATCATTGCGTGCTGGCTGGTGTTGACAGTCAAAAAGGTACTCGGCTACCTTATCCGCCGCAGACACGACAGAGATGAATATTATATGCCGATTGCATTCTTAACGCTTATCGCAATGGTAATCGGCATTTCCGCATTCCCAATGATGGGCATTTTCTTCGGAAATTCAATTATCGAACTTCTGTTCTGGCTGTTACTCGGATACCTTTTCTGCTTTATCCGTAAATCAGAGCCGAATGTCAACGAACCGCTCACATATAGAATTGCAGAAAATATAAAATCCAAGTTGTGCCGAAAAAATAAGGAGGCATAGACGATGATAAGCGTAATCATCCCCGTTTATAATGTTGAAGAATATCTCGAAAAATGCGTTGACAGCGTTATAAATCAAACGCTTAAAAACATTGAAATCATTTTGGTAGACGACGGCTCGACTGATAATTGCGGAAAAATCTGCGACAGTTATGCACAGCGCGACAGCAGAGTTAAGGTTATCCACAAACAAAACGGCGGACTTATGTCTGCGTGGAAATGCGGACTCAAAGAAAGTTCTTTCGATATCGTCGGCTTTGTTGACAGTGATGATTGGATCGACAGCGATATGTATGAAAAAATGCTTTGCTGTATGAACGAACATAATGTCGATTTAGTCTGCTCATCGCTGATTCGCGAGTTTGATGACAGGTGCCAAAAAGAACAGATGTTCGTGCCTGCGGGGTACTATAACCGTGAGAGGATTGAGGGTGACATTTTCCCGTCAATCATCAGTATGGGCACAATGCTCGACAGATGTATCACGCCTAACCGAGTTACAAAACTGTTTAAAAAAGACAGACTTTTGAAAAATATCGACAGATGTGACGAGCGTATCTCACTGGGTGAAGACTTTGCTGCTGTGTTCCCGTATATCTGCGATGCTCAAAGTCTGTATATTATGGATTTTTATCCGTATCACTATCGCGTCAGAGGCACCTCGATTATGGGTAGTTTCAACCCGAAATTCACCGAGCAATCGTTACTTTTAAATGAAAATTTAAAAGTAACTGCAAAGCAAAAGGATGTCTACGACTTTACCTGCCAACTGAATAACGATTTAATCAGCCTGGTTTATTACGGAATTGAGCGGAATATTGCATCAGGCACCGCTTCCCGTAAGCAGATGGTTGAATATATCAAACAAAGTTTTTCACACGCGCGCGTTAAGTCCGCTTTAAAAAACGAAACCGTATCTGAAAACAACAAAAAGTGCAAAATGTACCGTATTATTTTAAATACTTTGGGTGCAGGTGCGCTTTATACCTTCATTAACCGAGCTGTACTCTTCAAAAGAAAACATTTAGGCTATTGAGTTTTAGGAAAGGATAAATAAAATGGCGACATTGCAAAAGAAAAAGGAACTCAAAACGCTTTTTTCAAATACGCTGATGTTATATATAATGCAGATTTCCGCATATGTTTTTCCGTTGATAACATTTCCGTGGCTCACTCGTGCATTAGGCCCTGAGAAATACGGTGTGATGAATGTTGCAAACGCAATAATCGTTTACTTTCAACTGTTCGTTGATTTTGGATTTTTGCTTTCCGCCACCCGTGAATGTTCAATTCATCGCGACGATAAATCAAAACTGCAGAATATAGTGTCATCAGTTGTGCAGGCAAAACTGATTATTTCTTTGGTCGGACTTGCAGTGATGCTTTTGCTCACCTGCTTTATAGGCGAATTTCGCAACAACGCCCTTTATCTGATTTTAGCCTATCTCTCGGTGTTTTTCAGTGTTTTTGTGCCTGACTATCTGTTTCGTGGCGTTGAAAAAATGCACACGATCACCTATCGTTCAATAATTTCACGCGCACTTTACACCGCTTTGGTTATTTTGTTTGTAAGAATGCCCGAAGACTATTTATTAGTCCCGATTTTCAATGCCGCATCTAATTTATTTATCGTAGTCTGGTCGTGGGCGTTTGTAGTAAAGAAGTTCAAAATTAAATATAAGGTCGTTTCTTTCAAAGAAACTTTTAAAGCGATAAAACAATCGTCAATTTTCTTTGCATCACGAATTGCATCAACCGTATACAGCGCAAGCAATGTATTCATTTTGGGTATGGTATTCGGCACAAACAGCCCGGATATGGGACAGTTCACTGCGGCGAACAACCTTGTTACAAACGGCAGAAGTATGTTCTCGCCGATTGCAGACAGCCTGTATCCGTATATGGTGCAGAAGAAAAACTATAAACTTGTGAAAATCATAATGCTTATCGCCGCGCCCGTTATTGTTGCAGGTACTGCAATATTGTTCATTTTCGCCGACTGGTTTATAGAACTTTTCTGCGGTGCGGAATATTTGGTCGGCAATCCGAATGCAGTCGATGTTTTCAGAGCAATGACCCCGATGTTCTTAATCACACTCCCGATATATATTTTAGGCTTCCCTGTACTCGGAGCTATGAATATGATGAAAGAAGCAAATTACACCGTAATGTACGCAGCAGTCTTCCATACAATCGGTTTGTGTGCGCTCTATTTCACAGGCTACCTGTCATTCATTCCCGTTGCACTGCTTACCTGCGCGTCTGAATGTGTGGTACTCGGCAGCCGTATTTTCTATGTTTGCAAAGGTCGAAAAAGACTTAAAAAGGAACGGGAATTAAATGAAGAAACTGCTTAATAATCTGCACGAGTGGGCGTGGGAAACCTATTTTAAGGTTTTTGAAATTGTATATTCGCTGTGCCCGATAAAACGCAATAAAATCGTTGTCACCAGTTACTACGGTGGCGACTACGGCGACAACGCAAAGTATATAATCGAAGAATTAAAACGCCAAAACGCCGATGTTGATGTCGTTTGGCAATTAAAAGACGGTTTGATGGAAAAGAACAATCTGCCGTCCGGCGTGCGTGGGGTGCGGTATCGCTCACGACAGGCGGTGTACGAACTGCAAACTGCGGGCGTGTGGATTGATAATGCACGCAAAACCTACGGCAGAAAGCGTAAAGGTCAACTTTATATCCAAACTTGGCACGGCGGCCCGGGAGTCAAGAGGATTGAAAAAGATGTCGCTGATGAACTCGGCAAGAAGTATGTAAAGACCGCCAAACGCGACTCAAAAATGACGGATGTTATATTGTCAAACAGCGACTTTATGACAAATCTTTATAAAAATGTTTTTTGGTACAACGGCGAGATTTTGGAATGTGGCACTCCGCGAAACGATATTTTGTATAATGGCAGCGAGGAAATATCAAAGAAAGTGCGTGATTTTTATAATTTACCGCAGGATAAAAAAATCGTTTTATACGCACCGACTTTCAGAAAAGACCACCGTTTAGATGTATATAATATAGATCTTGAAAGGGTTAATAAAACATTAGCGCAGAAGTTCGGCGGAAGTTGGGCGGCGTTCACCCGTCTGCACCCGAATATCGCAGATAAAGCAGATTTAATCAAAACCGACGGCGTGAATGTCATCAACGCCACCCTCTACCCCGATATGCAGGAACTGCTTTGCGCCTGTGACTGCCTTATCACCGACTACTCGTCAAGTGATGTAGATTATCTGCTCACCAAAAAGCCTTGCTTTTTATATGCTTGCGACATCGAGGAATACCGTGACAATCGCGGATATTATTTCGGTTTTGACGATCTTCCTTTCACCATCGCAAAGGATAATGACGAGCTTTCACATCATATCAAATCCTTTAATTTTGATGAATATTACGCAAAAATAAAGGAATTTCATAAAATGACAGGCGTGTTTGATAAAGGCACAGCCTGTGCTGCCGCCGCGCAGTTGATTATCAAATCTATAAAATAACCGTTACGCAGTTGTCTGCAAATTGAAAGGCAGGAATAAAAAATGTCGCTGACACTCAAAATCGCTGTGTTGATTATCTTAGTTTTAATCAATGCGTTTTTTGCAATGAGCGAAATGGCGGTTGTGTCATTAAACGATACAAAAATCAAAAAAATGGCGTCAAACGGCCATAAAAAAGCCAAAAAAATCGTTAAACTCACTTCGGATTCGGCAGGATTTTTATCAACCATCCAGATCGGCGTGACTTTGGCGGGATTTTTGACATCAGCATCAGCATCACAAAACTTTGCAAGAAAACTGTACAATCTTTTAGCCGAGCGGTTTTCAGTATCAACGAGTATGGGCGAATCCGCAATCTATGTAGCATCAGTCGTGATTATCACGCTCATCACTTCGTACTTCTCGCTGGTGTTCGGCGAACTTGTCCCTAAAAAAATCGCAATGCACAAAAGCGAGCCGATCGCCTTTGCGGTTGTGGGATTTTTACTCGTCTTTAAAAAAATAATGGCGCCCGTGGTGTTCATTTTAACAAAATCGACTAATCTGATTACCCGACTTTTCAGGATTAACCCGGGTGCGTTTGAGGAACAGGTCACCGAAGAGGAAATTTTAATGCTGGTCGATGTCGGCGAGGAAAAGGGCGTAATCGAGGAAAGTCAGCGTGAAATGATTAACAATATTTTCGAGTTTGACGATATTGATGTGCGCGATGTGATGCGTCACCGCACCGAAATCGCCGCACTTGATGCGTCATCACCGCTTGCGGATGCGGTCGATATGGCAATAGAGCAGGGATATTCACGCATCCCGGTCTTTGAAGAGGACCTTGATAACATCATCGGTGTGATTTACGCAAAGGATCTGCTCCGTTTTGTCGGCAGGCATATTCCCAAAAACGCTGTTGCGCAGGACATTATGCGTCCTGCGTACCACATCCCTGAGTCCAAAATGTGCGGCGAACTTTTTAAGGAAATGACTGAGAAGCGTATTCAGATAGCGGTTGTTGTCGATGAATACGGCGGCACCGCAGGACTTATCACACTTGAAGATTTGATTGAATCTATCGTCGGAAACATTCAAGACGAATATGATAATGAAGAGGATGAAATCACAGTTGTAAACGAGAATACATACACAATCGACGGCACTTGTGACATCGACGAGGTCGAGGATATGCTCGACACTACATTCCCTGAGGGCGATTACGATACTTTGGGTGGACTGATTATGACTACAATCGGCAGAATACCCGAAGATGATGACCGCCCCGCCATTGAAGTGTCTGGATTTAGGTTCACTGTGCTTTCAATCGAGGATAGAAGAATCGGGCAGGTGCGTGCAGAGCGGATTATTAAAAATGAAACTCAAAACGAGGAAAACTGATAAATAGAAAGGATAACAACTTTGGGAAGTTTAAAAAATGAGAAAAGTCAGCAACTTTTCGGAATTATTGATATAGCAAAATTCATTTTTGCGTTTTCTGTTATTTTTATTCACTCAGGCGAAGGCATTATACAAAACCCTTATCTTGCTTGCGTGGTAAATTCATTTAACAGTTTAGCGGTTCCGTTTTTCTTTATTACATCGGGATTTTTCTTCTTTAAAAAGATTTACTCCGCACAGTCTGACGAAAATGCAAGAAGTTATATTAAAAAATACATTTTTAAACTGATTAAGGTGTACACCATATGGTCTGCGCTTATGTTACCGCTGCGGATTGCAATAAGTGAGAGCAACGTGATAGTCGCATTTATCAAAGCAGTACGCATTTATCTGTTTATTGGCGACGGTCAACTTTGGTATATGAACGCGTTGATTGTCGGCTTGATTTTAATTGTAATTCTGCGAAAATTAAAAGTTCCCGACTATGCAGTCGCACTCATTTCAGTAGTTTTGTTTATTATAGGTATATTTATAAATGCTTATCTGGAATCGACGCCCGTCAGCGAGTACAACGCAGTTCTTAAAATTTACTATCTGATTTGGGGAAGTAATGTCAAAAACGGCATTTTTTCAGGTATGCTTTATTGTGCGATAGGTATGTATTTAGCAAAATACGCCGACAGTATCCACATTAAATTAAACAGCACCGTTGCACTTTTGACAGCACTCATACTGTTTTCGGTATATTCCTTGAGCGTTTATCAAGAGTTTGAGTTTAGGTCTGCCATTTTGCCAATTGTCAGTATTGCGGTTTTTGTCGGCGTCACCAAAATAAGAGTAACGCCAAAACCGTATTGCACTATTTTGCGATCAATGAGTACGGTGCTGTATTTGTCGCATTACAATTTTGTGAGGGCGTTTGATAGTTTCGAGTGCTTATCAAACTTTGCACCGGTCGGAATTAAGCGTTTTGCCGTCGTACTCATTTTGTCAGTAGCATTTTCAGCTTTGTTAGTATTTTTAGGTGAAAAAAATAAAAAGGTGAAGAATTTGTGGCAATAAATGCGCTCAGACTTGTGTATATAAACAGTGATAAACCACAAGAAATAGTGCATTTTTGGGTGAAGAAAAATTTTTTAAAAAAATCGAAAAAAATTTTAAAAAAAGGGTTGACAAAGTGGAATGTTTGTGATATTATAATATGGCACTCGGAAAGAGCGCCTAAGAAAAGCGCTTAAGAGAG
>JAXJSX010000138.1:0-7951 GCA_036309925.1 Acutalibacteraceae bacterium
TATGAGAGCAACAGGTGATTCATCATACAAAACTGCTGCTGACAGTTTCTACACATCTACCGTTAAACCCGGCGGTTTCGGTACAGGTCTTAGTGCTACTGATTTAAGTGGTTACGGTTCACTTGCATATATTACAAGTGCAAACGCTGACAGCACAATCAAGGCATCTGTTGATGCGTTTATCGTTGATTACATTGACACACAGAACACCAATACAAACCGTTCAAAACTCAACTTCTCACTTCAGTCGGGCGAAGCATATTGGGGTAGTAACCAATATGTTGCATACAACTGCAACCTTATGGGAATTTACGCAAGGATCACAGGCGAAACCAAATACGAAACTGCAATTAGAAACAACCTTACATTTATGCTTGGCAGAAACCCTGCAGGCTACTGTTTCATCACAGGATTAGGTGATAAGTCACCCAGCAAACCGCACCACCGTCCGTCGATGGCTACAGGTAGTTGCGTTCCGGGATTGTTAGTTGCAGGTTTCAGTAATGTTGCAGGCGGTGCGTTTGCTCCGTCAGACCCCAATTCATCGTTGATTCACGGTTCTGTTTACTACAACGACAGCAACCAAGACTATGTATGTAACGAGGTTTGTATCTATTGGAACACTCCGATGATCTGCGCACTCGGTTATGTAATTCAGACTGACATCAACGGCTAAATAAACTTTAAAGGGTATGCGATTTGCATACCCTTTACCTTTTGCTCAAATATTTGTTTTTTGTTGCAAGTCCGCCACGAATATGACGCTCTGATTTATTGCGTTCTAACACGGCCTTGACTTGCAAATACAAATTATAATCTACTCTTTTGAGCCTGACAGTTAAATCTTTATGTACAGTTGACTTGCTGATTCCGTACTTTTTTGCGCACACTCGCACAGTCGCGCCTGTATCTGCTATATATCTACCAAGCACAACACTGCGTTCAATTTCAGCCCCTTTCAAAAAATCAACTCCTTAGCATTGTCTATAAAAGATATGCTAAGGAGTTTTAGTTTATGATAGGTTAAAATTCGCAGTCAATATCAAAGAAATCGTCTTCTTTAATATCCTCGTCAAGATTTTTGTAGCAAATATCTAAAATTTGTTCAGCTTTTTCATCGTCAACATTGCACAGAAGCATAAGTTGAGCGCAAAACGCAACTTTTGCCCAGTTGTTGCCCGAACGGTTGACCGATTCAACGATGCTCTGTGCATCCATAATTTCGACAAGTGAAAAATCTATGCCGACATCAACAACATATGCTTTGTTGATTTCAATTTGCACAAGTTTATCGCCGTTATCAATTTTATTTTTATAATATCGAAGCTGCGCCTTATAGCGTTTTATTGATGACGCAATTTGGTCGGTATCAATAATCATATTTGACTCCTATCTGACTGTGTTGAGTTCATCTCTCATGCGTTCTGCTTCCAAACGAGCGGCAACCGCATAATCCTTTTCGTCAAAATTACCTTTTTTATATGCGCACATAATTCCGCGTGAAGAGTTAATGATTGCACCGCGACCGTCTTTATCAAATCCGCCTGCAACATCCTTTGCGCCGCCGCCTTGAGCGCCGTAACCGGGAACAAGGAAGAATGTGGATTTGAGTTCGTTACGAAGGAATGCAAGTTGTTCGGGATATGTTGCACCTACAACTGCGCCAACACCGCTATATCCAAATTCACCAATGTCATTTTCGCCCCATTTTTCGCACATTTTACCCATCGCAAGATAAATCGGTGTGCCGTCTAACTCTCTGTCCTGGAGTTCGCCTGATGAAGGGTTAGATGTTTTAACAAGCACAAAGATGCCTTTATCGTCATTTTTACAGATGTCAAGAAGCGGATTGATGCCGTCACTTCCGAGGTAACCGTTTACAGTGAGTGCATCAGCGCCGAACGGTGCGATTTTTTCATCAACAACTGAAATTTCCGAAAGGTGAGCGGCTGCGTATGCCTGCATTGTAGTGCCGATGTCATTACGCTTACCGTCTGTGATAACAAACATACCCTTTTCTTTTGCATATTGAATGGTTTGATAGAGTGTACGAACGCCCTGCCAACCGTACATTTCGTAGTATGCACATTGCGGTTTTACTGCGGGGACGATGTCACAAAGAGCATCAATAAGACCCTTGTTGTAGGTAAGAAGTGCGTCTGCTGCACCCTCTAATGTTTTGCCGAATTTTTCAAAACTCTCCTGCTTGATGTATTCAGGTACAAAGTCGAGTTTCGGATCAAGACCTGCAACGGTCGGGTTGTTCATTTCATCAATTTTTTTAATGAGTCTGTCAAATGACATAATTTATTCCTCCTCAAAATTATATACAATTTCACCGCGGACAACTGTTAGCAATACCCTGCCGTTGACTTTCATTTTATCAAACGGGCAGTTAGTCGATTTGCCGTGAAGTTTGTTTTTGTCAATTACATACTCTACATCTTTATCAAAAACAACAATATCCGCCGGAGCGCCGACTTCCAATCTGCCTGCATCTAAATTAGCGATTTTGGCGGGGTTAGTGCTCATAAGTTTTAAAAGGTGCATAAAATCAATCTCGCCGCTTTTGCAAAGTGCGGTGTAGGAAACTGAAAGTGAGGTTTCCATACCAATGCTGCCGTTGGGCGCTTTTTCAAAATCCGACTTCTCTTCCGCTGTATGCGGTGCGTGGTCGGTAGAAATTGCATCGACAGTACCGTTTTTGATAGCCTCAATACAAGCTAACCTGTCGCTTTCGGTGCGAAGCGGGGGGTTCATTCTGAAATCTGCGTTTTTAGCGAGTAGGCAATCCTCAGTTAAAGTGAAATAATGCGGACAGGTTTCAAGTGTTACTTTCACACCTCTTGCCTTTGCATCTCTGAGCATTTCAAAGCCACCCTTTGTGCTGACGTGGCAGATATGAACTTTATAGCCTGTTGACTCACACAGCGCAATTTCCCTTGCAGTACCGCTATCTTCCGCGCAACTCGGGATGCCTTGTATGCCAAGTTTTTTAGATACAACACCTTCGTTGATTTTTCCGCCGCTCGCCAAATACAAATCTTCAGTATGCGATAGAACCGGGATGTTATTCTCACTTGCATATTTCAAAGCATTCAGCATCAACCGACTGTTTTCAACAGGTCTGCCGTCGTCGGAAAACGCAATAGCACCGTGTTTAATCATTAAATCGAAATCGACATTTTCATCACCCTGTAGGCCTTTGGTGATAGCACACGCTTGATACACTCTGCATTTAGCAAGTTTTGCACGCTGGTTGATGTAGTCAAGTGTATCGGCATTGTCAACTGCAGGGTTGGTGTTGGGCATTGCTACCAGCGAGGTAACACCGCCTGCGACCGCCGCATTACATCCGCTGATTATATCTTCCTTTTGAGTTTGTCCGGGCTCACGCAAATGAACGTGGATATCGACAAGTCCCGGAATTAAATATTTGCCCTTGCAATCAATTATTTCATCAGCGGTATCATTATTATCTTTACCGATGTAGGTGATGGTACCGTTATCGGAAATCAGACAACCTTCAATTTTTTCATCTTTCGCCGGATTAAAAATCACGGCATTCACAAATTTAATCTTCATAATTTACACATTAAAACGGAAGAGTACAACATCCCCGTCATTCATAACATATTCTTTGCCTTCGCTGCGAACAAGACCTTTTTCTTTTGCGGCTGCCATTGAGCCGAGTTCTACAAGGTCATTGTATGCGACAACTTCAGCACGGATAAAGCCTCTCTCAAAGTCGCTGTGGATGACTCCCGCTGCCTGCGGTGCTTTTGTGCCCTTTTTAATAGTCCAGGCACGAACTTCGGGTTTGCCCGCGGTGAGATATGAGATAAGGCCGAGCAAAGTGTAACATTCTGAGATAAGACGGTCAAGTCCTGATGACTCAAGTCCGAGTTCTGACAAGAACAGTTCTTTTTCGTCTTTTTCAAGTGCGCAGATTTGAGATTCAAGTTCCGCACAAATCGGGAGTACACCTGCATTTTCACTTTTAGCAATTTCTTTTACCGCATTGAAACGCACGTTGTCTGTAATTCCCTTTGTGAAATCTTCCTCGCTCATATTGCAAGCATAGATTACAGGCTTACTTGAAAGTAATGCGATGGTTGACAAAATTGCGCTTTCGTCGTCGGTGCGTTCGATGGATCTTGCAGGCAAACCGTCACCCAAATGTGCAAGAAGTCTGTTGAGAAAGTCGAGTTCACTCTGTAAAGATTTATCGCCTTTCAGAAGTTTTGCGGTCTTATCGCGACGGCGTTCAACCATTTCAATGTCGGAGAATATGAGTTCAAGGTTGATTGTTTCGATGTCACGAGCAGGATCAATGCAACCGTCGACGTGGGTAATATCGTCATTTTCAAAGCATCTGACAACGTGAACGATAGCGTCAACTTCGCGGATGTGCGATAAGAATTTATTACCAAGTCCTTCACCTTTTGACGCACCTTTAACCAGGCCTGCAATATCAACAAATTCGATTACTGCCGGAGTTATTTTATCGGGTGAATACATTTCAGCGAGTTTATCAAGGCGGTAATCAGGTACTGCGACCATACCTACATTCGGCTCGATTGTACAAAACGGGTAGTTTGCCGCTTGCGCACCCGCATTTGTAATTGCGTTAAACAATGTGGATTTACCGACATTCGGCAAACCTACAATTCCGAGTTTCATATTTTTCTACCTCTAATCATTGTTTTATTTAAAATATTATACTATATTTTCAGCGTATTTTCAAGCATTTTTCACTTGTTTCTGATAGTTTTAAAGAAATCCTGCAATAATCGTAGCGATTCTTCTTTTAAAACTCCGCTTTTTACATTTGGTGTATGGTTATACGGCAGTTCAAACATTGAGATTACAGAATAGACCGAACCTGCCTTCAAATCATCCGCACCGTAGTAGACCGATTTCAGCCGTGCATTGATTATCGCACCTGCACACATCGGGCAAGGTTCTAATGTGACATACATCTCGCAATCAGACAACCGCCACGATTTTAAAGTGTGACAAGCGTTGTTTATGGCTTCGATTTCGGCGTGTCCAAGTGCGTTATGCTCATTTTCTCTGCGATTTCTACCTTCGCCGACAATCACGCCGTCCTTGACGATTACAGCACCCACAGGCACTTCACCGACATCTCCCGCCTGCTTTGCGAGTTCTAACGCCCTTTGCATAAATTCAACATTCATTTTATCACCTACTGCATAAACTGAAATGATGAAATCAGTTGAAGAACGATATACACAATCATTGCAGGTGCTAAAATGATATATTTAATTCGTGTGCCTTCTCTGAAATATGAAAATGTATAATCTGCATTGCGTGTAAGAAGTTTGCGGCGGGCAAGTATAATCGTTGACACTATGCTCAATGCGATTATTATATACACCGCTATGCCGCCTAAAGTCGGAAACCAATCTTGCAGTACTGCCATAAAATTATTGATAAAGTGGGCGCCGACCGCGCAATAAATTGATTTTGTTTTGACGGTAACGAAACCGAGCGCAAGTCCCATAATGAATGTGTACGGAAGTTGTACAAAGTTGCCGTGCATAAGTCCAAAAAGCAATGATGAAACAACGATTGCAGGTATATCACCGTATTTTTTAAGTGTGTTTAATATTACACCGCGGAATGCAAATTCTTCTACAAGCGCCGGAAAAACGCAACTGCAGACTAAATCTATACCGAATGCGAAAACAGGATTTGAATAGTTCTCACCGAGTGACGGGACATACGGTTCACTGCCTGTAAAAATTGAGAAGAATGTTGAAACCATATTTGTCACAAGTCCTGCGCCCAAAGACACAAGAACAACGAACAAACTGTACATTGCACAAATTGAGAATTTCTGATTTGGGGCTGAAAACACAGATTTCACATCGTTGTCAGCATAAATCAGTTTCATCAAAAAAACAAACGGAAATACGAAGACCAATGCACACACAAGTGAATTGGTGATATTGCTGACTACAAGATCTTGTGTGAGCAAATAAGTTGCGCGGTCTGCGTCCCCTGTGACAAAGGTCATAAGAGTCACAATTACAACTGACACTATCACTGACAAAAACGATGCTATAAAAAGCGCAAGCGCAATATTATTGCCGGTTTTTCTGAGTTCCTTTTTTTCAATTTTTTTATTCATTTCTAAATAAGGATCGAAAAAGTAGTTGTTCATATAAATCTCCAATATATTTTTTATAAATTATACCACATCACCGCATAAAATTTATTAACATAAAATTAAAAATTTTTATGTTTGAAGTCAATTTATCACGATTTATATCATATTTTGTATTAAAGATGATTTGGGGTGATTTTATGTTGTTTTCTGCAATACTTGAAGTGTTTTCAAGTATATTTTACTTTGCACTCCATGTGGTGAACACGGGTGCGTTCCCAAAGGCATTGAGTGAAGAGGAAGAGTCTGCGCTTTTGCGGAAAATGTTTGAAGAAAATGATATTTCGGCAAAAAACAAGCTGATTGAGCACAATCTGCGGTTGGTTGCGCACATTATCAAAAAGTATTATTCAAAAGGATATGACCAGGACGATTTGATTTCAGTGGGTACGATAGGATTGATTAAAGGTATCAATACATTTAAGCCTGATAAAAATGTAAAACTTGCAACGTATGCGTCACGGTGTATTGAAAATGAGATTTTGATGTTTATGAGAAGTTCTAAAAAGCAGGCACTTGATGTATCGCTGAGTGATCCGATTGACACTGACAAAGACGGTAATTCGCTGACGCTCGTTGATATTATTGCAGATGATGTGAACATTGAAAATGAAATTGAAACGAAGATGAATATTGAAAGGTTGATGAAGGCGGTTGATAAGTGTTTGGATGAGCGGGAACGCAGTATTATTGAGTATAGATACGGGCTTTTCGGCAAAGAGGAACTTCCGCAAAGAGAGATTGCAAAAAAGTTGAATATTTCTCGTTCGTATGTATCGCGAATTGAAAAGCGTGCACTTGAAAAGCTGCACGATGAATTGCAAAATTAAAAGGAGGCGGTTTTAAACCGCCTCCAAAATTTTTATTCATAATCCACAACATCTACCCAAGAGAGTAAGAACTCGCGTTCTATTTCATTGCCCTTGACTGACTGCGATGCTGCGACGATCGGCATCCACTTTTGTACATACTGCTTTGCGGTGTCGCTCTTTTTGCAGAAAAGGTCGAGATATTTATCCCCGATTTCCTTTTCTCCGTTTAAGCAGAACAAAAGGTATGTTCTTGCAGCGTCTGCTGATGCGTTGCCTTGAGTTACATGCGCCCAGTCAAGAACATAAGGTGTGCCGTCTTCGGTGATGATAATGTTAGACGGGTTGAAGTCGCCGTGGCAGACTTTGTTGTGTTTCGGCATACCCTCAAGGCGGGTGTGTAATTCGTAGCGAGTGGTTGCATCAAGACCTGTAAGGTCAATTTTGCGGTGCATTTTATCTTTAATTTTAGTGAGTAACGGACATTTTTTGGATTGGATCTCAATCTGCAAATTGACAAACAACTCAAGGTATTCATCAATTTTTTCCGGATTGTCCTGCATAAGTTTTGCAAGAGTTTCGCCCTCGATGAAATCAGAAACGATTGCCCATTTACCGTCTACCATCATTACTTCGTAGATGCGGTTAATGTTAAGATTTGTGCCTTCGATTCTCGCTTGATTGAGTGCCTCGTTCAATACATCAGCCTTTGAATAGTTTTCATCGAACACTTTAATACATTTATCACCGTCACGGTAGATGGTTTTACCTGCGTGTTGTACGATAATATTATCAAGTTTCATATACTTGTCCTCACTTTCTGTTTTAATTTTTATATTTATGCTTTAGGCATATCTGCATCAACAAAGTGCTTATCGCCGTAGTAAGCGTTTAAATACATCTGCTTGATCTCGCTCATAAGCGGGTAACGCGGGTTTGCACCTGTACA
>JAXJSX010000139.1:0-3450 GCA_036309925.1 Acutalibacteraceae bacterium
ATTTGTCACTTTCGCAATAGAAGTATTATCTGATGTCCAGTTGTAAAGTTCTTTGTAAGGATCATACTTAGGATCATCTGTTTCACTACCATTAACCAAAACTGTAACTGACGACGAGATAGTTGCAACTGCATCGACTTGAACTGTTGCATCATTAAGTGTTACTGAATAGACTTCAACTTTTTCCGTAGAAATTTCTGCGTCGAGGGGTGTTCCGTTTGGTGTTACAGAGAGTTTTTTTAGTTCATCGTACAATATCTCTTCCTGTTCGTCAACATATCTTTGCGAGTTCACAAAAGTTGGAATTGCAACTGCGGCAAGTATGCCGATTACTGCGATTACTGCAACTAATTCCATAATTGTAAAACCTTTGCGGTTACGCATTTTCCACAATTTCTTCATTATTTCTCCAACCTCCCAACTAATCGGTATTAAGTGCCATATATTGTGCAAGGCTTGTTTGACCGTTCAATACATATTCACGGCAAGATTCTTCCAACGACACCATTCCATCTTTTTTGGCGATTTCACGAAGTACCCCAATATTTTGTCCTTCGTTAATTGCAATTTTTAATTCTTCTGATAAGTACATAATTTCGTGGACTGCAAGTCTGCCCTTGTAGCCTGTGTTATTACAGAACTGACAGCCGTGCGGACGGTAAATGCTTTTCGGCTCATCTATGCCGAGCATTTCCATTTCATAAGGTTTAAGTTTGCTCTTTTTCTTGCACGCAGGGCAAAGTTTCTTAACCAAACGCTGTGAAATTACCGCAACTAAAGCATCAGCAACGAGATAGCGTGTTGTACCCATATCGACAAGACGGGTGATCGCACCGGGGGCATCGTTTGTGTGCAATGTACTAAACACCAAGTGACCTGTGATTGCGGCACGGATTGCGTTTTGCGCTGTTTCTTCGTCACGAATCTCACCGATCATAATGATATCGGGGTCCTGACGCAAGATACTTCGCAGAGCTGCCGCAAAGGTCATATTCGCTTTTTTATTAACCTGTGTTTGGTTTATACCGTGAAGTGTATATTCGACAGGATCTTCAACGGTTATGATATTTACATCTTCTCTGTTAAGTTCTCGCAAGAATGAATAGAGTGTGGTTGATTTACCGCAACCTGTCGGGCCTGCAAGCAATACAACGCCGTGAGGGTGAGCGAGAATTTTGTCGATAACTTCGTTCTCTGCAGGGTTAAAACCAAGATCGGAACGAGAAAAAGAGAATGCACTCTTATCAAGAATACGTATAACGAACTTTTCGCCGTGTACTGTCGGCAAAGTTGACACACGGAAGTCGTAATCTACGCCGTTAATTTTCATATTGATACGACCGTCCTGCGGGACACGGCGCTCAGCGATGTTCATTCCCGAAATGATTTTAAGTCGTGCGCCGATTGACGGGTAGGACTCTATCGGGAAAATCGCGCGTTCATTCAATGATCCGTCGATACGATAACGAACTTTTACGTTTGTTTCAAAAGGCTCGATGTGAATATCACTCGCACGGAACGGGATTGCTTCTTTGATAATCGAGTCGACAAGTTGAACAGCAGGCGCATTGATTACATCTTCTTCTGTTGCAACTGCTTCGTCTTTTGAATCGTTAGCACGATCGAGGATGTCTTTATCTTTAACCTTTTGCAAAGTTTCGAGCGCAGTTGCAGTTGAGCGAACGGCTGAAATTGAGTCGATAAATACGTCAATTTGTGTTGGCGGAACTAACACATAGTCAACCTTACCGCTGTATGTGAGTGCTATCATTGACATTGCGTTATAGTCAAGCGGTCTGCCGACAGCAATGAGGAGTACGTCGTTCTGATCAATAAACACCGGCACGAATTTGTGCTTTCTGAGAAGCGGTAGTTTGAACATATCCACAAGTTTATCGTCGGGTTCAAACATACCCATTTCTGCAAACGGCATACAATAAAACTCCGCAAGTGCTGTTGTGGCTTTCAATTCATCACAATAGCCGTTGACAATCATATATTTTTCGACGGTGATATTAAGACGGTTGCAGTCCTCTAACACCTTTATTTTTTGCGTATTTTTTAGTATCTTTTTATATACAAAATACTGTAATATCTCAAAATTAAGATCCATTTAAAACTCTTCCTTATACGAGATTATCCATAATCGAAAGCATCGGAGCGTAAACTGCGATGAACATTACTGCGACAACTGCACCAAGCATCATCAGCAAAATTGGCTGGAGTACGGTGGTTACAGCATTAACCGCAGAGTCAACTTGTTCATCGAAGAACGAGCAAGAATTTTTCAGGATTTCGTCAACTTTACCTGTACGCTCACCAATAGCAATCATTTGAGTTAAAATCGGTGGAAATATTTTTTGATTTTCGAGTGCCATTGCAATTTTTGTACCGTTTTTAACATCTTCAATGGCTAGTTTGAAACGGGCCTGGATATTTCGGTTGTCAAGAACTTTTTCGATAGCTTCCATCGCTTCAATCAAATCCATACCGCTACCAATAAGCAAACTGAAACCACGTGTAAAACGTGAAGAAATCATATTTATTACGACTTTACCGATTACAGGAAGTTTGATTATCAAAGTATCCCAAGTTCGTTTGCCGACTTGTGTTCTGAAGAAAATCAAAAGCGCCGACACAATTACAATAATCGAAATGAGCATTACTTGCCAATATTTCTTTAAAAACTCGCTCAAATTAAAGATTGCGACTGAAAGCGCAGGAAGCGGAACATCAATTGACGACAAAGCATCTTTGAAAGTTGGAACGACAAAGAACATCATTAGGATCAATACGCCAATAATCATAACCAGCATTACAATCGGGTAGATCATTGCGCCTTTTACTTTTTTGCGGATTTGATCATCCTGCTCATAATAGTCGGCAAGGTTTTGCATTACAACATCAATCGAGCCTGAAACTTCACCGACATAAACCATACTTACAAAGAAGTGCGGAAATACACGCGGATGCTTTTTCATTGCATCTGACAAAAGGACACCTGTTTTTACATCTTCGTAAACAATTTCAAGCACTTTTTTAAAGAATGACGAGAAAGACTGCGTACTTAAAATTTCAAGACAGTCAATAATTGCAATACCTGCGTTTATCATGGCACAAAATTGACGGCAGAACGAAGTCAACTCACGCACTGAAACTTTACCGCTGACCGAAAAGAATGGATTTGGCGATTTCTGTGACACAGGTTTTGCTGAGATTAGGAACAGATTTTGTTGTGCGAGCAACGCTTTAAGTTGTTTTTCGTCCTCTGCTAAAAATGTACCTGTAAACTTTTTCTTATCTAGGTTTACCGCAGTATATTTATATTTTGTCAAGCAAATTCCCCCTTTAAAAGTTCAAAAGCATACTGATATACCAACCGATTATTTGGTTGCCGAATAAAAGTGCTATTATAATTCCGCCGCACAAAAAAGGTGCAAACGGATATTC
>JAXJSX010000140.1:0-6660 GCA_036309925.1 Acutalibacteraceae bacterium
CAACATCAAGTGTGTTGCTGTCCAATCTGTTGATTTGCGACTGTAAGTCGTCAATATCGGTCTGAGTTTGTTCAATTTGCCCGCGATATTTATATACATTCGCCAAAGCCTCAGCCATCGTATCAAGATACTCCGACTGGTAAAACTGTGCTGAATCTTCAAATTTAAGTTTGATTTGTCTGCATATAATTGCGCATTGCTGAACATTTGATGCGTTTAATACGCTGAATACAAAATGGAGTGATGCCATACCGCCTCCACGTGTGATTTCAATCGGCAACGGGAAATTGATTGTGTTATCCGTGAAGTCCAAAAAGTCGCTGACATAATACTCGCCTGCACCGTTTACACATTCAGCATAGACTTTAAGCGTTTCATCAGCGGACATTTCCGGGATAAACTCGCTGTCTACCGTGACATTGAGTGCGGTGGTTTTGTCATCACCTTGTACGCCCGCATCAATAATACTATCAGGCGACACACCACCGTTTGAAAAAACAGTAATATCTATTGTCTTTACCATTTCATTAGTTCCTTTCTTTTAGATTGTATAAAAAATTTCCCCGCCTAAAAATCTCACATCATTCGGGAGTGTGAGTGCAACAGTCAGATTACGGCAACGGAAATTAAAATAAATATCTTTGTATTTTTCCCCTGCGGAAAAAATCATAAATTCACGAATACATTTTCTGCTGTATTCATCGGTGAGAGTGAGCGTGATTTTGTCTTTCGGGGCAGTTTCACAGTTAAAACGCAGGCGGATTTTATAAAAACTCTTCTTTGCGGACGCATCAAAATCTGCATTTTCGAGTAAATAACCGCCAAAAACATTATCACTTTTATCAAAGCCGTAAACCGTAAAATTACTGTCATCATCCGACATTAAACAGACATTCTGGCTTTTAATTTGCACATTCTCCCCGAAATTCTCAAAGTGAAATGCGCCCGACTGTTCATCTGCAAAGTACGCATCGTTTCCGATACATAAAATGTACTCGCCGTTATAGTTTTGCGACCATACATCAGCGGTATCTTTAAACTTATTACCGTTTTCACGCTTTACATTACTGTCGTTCAACGAACAAATGTATCCGTCATCCGATAGAAAATACAGTTTACCCGAAACTGCACGCACGCTGTAATTACAGCCTTTTTTCACATCAGCCTCTGTTTTATTTATATTCAGCGTACTGCTCACAGTGACACCGTCTGATGACTTCACACTGCCCGATTTCACCGCATAAATATTGCATCCCGACTGCAAATATGTTTTGTCTGCAATGTAATGCACACCAAAGCCGTTGTCTGAATCGAGCGAAAATTCGCAAACATTGGTTTCGGGGAAATAAAAAAGGTCGGTTGGTGAGGAAAAATACATTTTATTTTTATCCTTGTTGATGATAACCGTTGACTGCCCGCCGTTTTTGTTACTGTCAACCGTGAAAAACTCCGTGCCTGAAAGCAAGTCCGAACTGTCTGTATGATTTGCCTTCGTGGTTACTGTTAAATTGTCAAGCACACCGTCAACGAACGGCAACGCTATGGCTATATTATCAACATGGGTTATGATAATCCCTGTAACTCTGTTGACATATACGCCTACTTTTTTGGTGGATGTACTCGGCTGTCCGGTTTCTTCATCGTAAGTAACATACAAAACATCGTGCGTTGCGCTGTAAGACTCATTAGCACTGATAGTCCAGTTATACTCTTCGCCGTCAACTCCGCGAAAACTGACTTTAACATCTTGGTTTGCAATATTCGATTTAGGCAGATAAAATTTATAACTTCTCCCGTCTGTACGGTAGGTTGCGCTGAAAACATCACACAAAATGTTATGCGACTGTAACTTTTCAGGTTCTTTCAATGTATTGCGCACACTCTCATCCGCCCTGTAAAATTCATTGCCTCGGCCGTGAATAAGCACTGTGGGCGTGTAATAATCATCATCGGAAAACTGAATAAAATCGGTTTTATCAGCACTCAGTTCACACAACACCATATCAAAAACCGCGCTGTGTGATACAATCGACACAAGTGCGTAAAGTCCGCAACCGAAATGCGGAGTGCCGTTGAAGATAAGGCAATTCCTGTACTTTGCGCCCCAACTTGTTGTAAATGTGCCGACATTGAATTTATAAGCCTGCGTTTTTGAGTAAAGGGTAAGTGTGATTTTATGCGCAGTACTTAAATCCTCAATCGTTACATACGCCTTGCACTGCTCACCTGAAAACAGCACAGGTGAACGCTGGTCAATGGCGCGCAAAGCAGTGTTCGTTTTGTTGTAAAGGCAGTCGGTATAGATCATCTTCAGATCATCACGGGTATGTGTACCTGTATTATCTGTAACCAAATTCTTGCTTTGCGGTGTGTAATTCGGCAGTTGTGCACTTAAAGATTTCGGCTTTCTTCCGCTAAAAAACATCTTCATCACTTCCCTCGAAAATGCTATCCTGGACGCTCGATATTTTCTGACATTTCGCTCGCTTTGCGTTGTAAATCTCACAAAAACGGTTCATATTGTCGTAGTCGTTGTCCGCTTGTGCGAGCATATACGCAACACCGTAAACAAAGCAGTCGTGCAATATATTATTCGGCAGCTGCACCTTATCGTCAAATGTAAAAAGAGGCTCAAAGTCAGCGTCATAGCAAAGGCAATACAAATCTGCGTAGATTGCGTTTAGCGCAGTCATACTTCCCTTTAGCAACGCAATATCCGGGGGATTACCGCGTTGTTCGTTGCGTCCGAGCAAAGATATTGCATCAATAATCGCTTGTTTGCCTGTCATTTTGCTCACCCTCCTTTTGTATAAGTTTTGCGCTGTCCGGCACTAAACCGCGCGGGATTCTTTCAAGATAATCCTCAACCGTAATTTTTCCCTTGTCAAGAAGCATATTAAGCACTGACAACGACTGTTCTTCGTTGACTGCCGCAGACTCGCTTACATCCACCGCACAGCCGATAAGCAGATCACGAAAACGCTCGCCCTCAAAAACAAAACCGCTCTTTACATCAAGTTTACGATGTACATACATCATCACAAAAAATTCCGCAAACAATTTTGCTACATCTGAGCAAAACTCGTAAAATCTCCGTTTATAGATTTTCAGCGGTGACATTGCGGAGTCGCGTACTGCGATAATCGCTGATGTATTCACAGGGTCAACATCACCGAGTGCGACTGCGTTTGCGCCTGTCTGGTTGAGCGTCTGTGATATAAGTGCCGACACGGTTGCGTTGTAGTTATTGAGATAGTCGGGCGGTGTGAAATACTTGACTGTATTGTCGATTTGGTCAAACGGGCCTGTGTAGTCGATAATCTGGCCGGGTTCATTTGAAAGCGGTTGATTAGGCACTAAATTGCGATTTACCGCCATTATCGGCATACCCGAGAGCATAACCGACCACACAGATGCTGTAAGCATTCTGTTTATCGCAATCTGATTTGGGATGATGTGTGTGATTTCACTCTCGCCGTAAGCACTGTTTTTGTTGTCATTCCAGCAGAACACCGCAAGCGGATAAACACGCACACCGAGTGAAAATTCAGCACGAATAACCGCTGTTTGTGTGGTGATAGATGCGAGTACATCGTCCTCACCTGAATCCGTTTTGACCTTGCGAAAACGGGTATACACAGTGACTTTATTGCTGTAGTCGTCGTCGGGATGAATGTCGTCAATTTCCATACCGTTATCGAGTGCCATTGAAATTGCCTTTTGAAGCGGTAATTTTCGTGCGATTATAATATACGGCTGTGCCTGTACATCACCGCACTCGCTGTCGCCGAAATACAGATTTTCAACTCTCACAGTTTCCGCTTTGACATCCCCTCGGATTTCGAGTGTCCTTTCCGCATCGAGATACCTTCCTGTACGAACTTCCGGGTCCCAATAAGCATAAACTGCGCCTGTACCTGTAATGTATGAATCGGAAAGCGCATTTAAAATCACGCTGTCAAACCCGACTCGTTCGGAAATCACGCTGAAATAGTCGCTCATCGCATTCACTGCATTTGCAACATCTTTGTCGTCTGCCTTGTCGCCGATAGCCGAAAAATGTACAGACAGCGGTGCAGATAAAATTGTAGATATTTTGTAGTCGCCTATTCTGCGGATAACATTGTATCGCACAAGCGGTCTGCTTTTAGACGAAGTATGCCCCCATTGGTCACCGCTGTAAAATCTGCGGTTTATCTCGGATTGGTCGTTGATGCCTTTTCTGCCGATTGCATTCTTCTCACTTTCCGCCGTCTTAAACTGCCTGTAAATCTCGGTGTGTAGCAATTCTTTCATTAGCAAAACTTCCTTTCTGTTTTTTTGCGGGGCGAAAATTTCCGCCCCGCTTTAAAATTAGTAGATATATGCGTATACTGTTTCCTTTTTTGATTCGGGTACGATTACATCATAGTAAATGCGGTAATCAAATTTATAAGCATCCTGACTCGGATTGTCGTCAGGCTCGAAAACTCTGATTTTCTCGGTCTTTTTAACAAGTGATGCCGCCTTTTTCGGAAGCACCAAAGCACCTACGCTTTTAGCTTCTGCCGATGCTTTAAAACCGCCGTCTGTCTGGCCGGAGGTTACCCCGTCATTAAAATCAAATGCGGTTTTCATTCTGCTGTCAGACACAGGGATAAGCGCACAACCGTTGAACATCTTAACTGCGGTTGAAATATTGCCCTTTTCAAAGTCACCGATGTCGATGCGTTTGAGAATTTCATCGCTGTTCATAAGAGCGTTGTAGAAAGTCGGGTTTAAAAATGCCACAGTCGGTTCATCATAGCCTGCTTTATCGTTGACATCTGCAATCAGTTTTGAAAGCAACGCAACACAGCCTGTATCAATCGTTTTGCCTGTTGCAACGGTTTCGGTCTGTGAGTTGTCTGTTGCAACGCCCGCTAATTTTGAGATGGTATAAGCGTCAATTTCGGGTGCAACCTCGGTGCGTACAAATTCGCCCATAAGCTGACCTGCAAGATTTGAAATACCGATTTCGTCCATATCCTCACGGTCGATGGTGAAGGTTCTGCCACGGTCACGGGTAAGTTCGTACGACTTATGTGTGAGTGTGACACCGCCCGATGCAAAACCGCCCTCTCTGTCGTAGTCGCCCAGTCCCACAAAAGAGGCGGTAGGAAGAAGTACTGTTTTTGCGCCGACGAATTTCGCACGCATAACATTATCCTGCATAAATGATGTAGCAGACTTCTGGACTAACTGTTCGTCAAGACCGTCTGTAAGTTTGGTTTTAAATTCAATAGTGTTAATAGACATAATTTTTACTCCTTAAAATTTATTTTTTCAGCCCTTGTAACATAGCATTAACAGCATTCGAGCCTGAAACGCTGTTGCCTGATTTCATACTGCCGATCGCGTTGTTTTTCAAAACTGCCTGCTTTGTGATGTAATCGGCTTGCATTTTACCGTCGTTGAAAAGTGTGCGAAGATACGCTTCTATTACCCCGATTTTCTTCGTTTTCATCAGATCGGTTACATCAACAGGCAAAGACGAAATATCAACATTCGGAAACATCTGTTTAAATTCATCAATTTCGTTTGATGCTTTTTCCTGCCTGTTTGTTTTCATTTTGAGCAACCCCTCAAATTCTTCATCAGAAATGCCGTCATATTTTGCACGAAGTTCATCACACGCACCCGAATACGCTGACTGCACGATGTCATTTACATTCGTGCCTTTTATGTTGGCTGTATCCTTGAGCATATCTGCGGTTTTCTCAAATTTAAGTCCGATTTGAGCGTATTTTTTTGCACTCTCCTCATCGAGCGGTAAATCACAGTGATTAAAGCGTACTGTGAGCGCTGTAGGTTTATCCTGTGATGCGGATTTTACCATAACTTTTCTCCTTTCATCTGATTATACATCCCACACAAACGCACCGTCTGATTGCGGTGGGATTGATTTGGGAATATATATTTTCATCTCGTCAAACGCATATCTCAATGCGTCGCACAGATGATTGTCGCTGTCTTTCGGACAGTTTAGTCTTCTGCCTAATTTATCGGTATCCCAGCGATACGCCGACAGTTCGGCAATCGTATTTTTGCAATTCGGGTGGACAATAATTTTATACTCTTGTATGGTAGCAATTCCGTTTAAAATACTGTCGCGCCCCTTTTGTGACGGGGTAATCCGTGAAATTCCGAGTCTGCGCAAATCGTCATTTGATTTTGGCTCTGCACAGTCAGCATATATCCGCTCTTTCGCATAGCCCTTGCGCTTTATCATCTGAGCAATATCCGAATTTAACATTCGCTTTTCATAGTGTTCATCGAAAATGTAAACAGTCTTGTCCTTTGTATTCACCGATGCTGCAATAAACGCACACGGATCGTTGGTGTAACCATAGTCAAGTCCGAAAATGTTGTGTGATAAGGGACTGCGTTTTACTTCGTTTATGTCAAAAGGTTTTACAGTGAAATTTTCATATACCAGTCCCTCTGATACACCCCATTCTCCAAGACCTGCAACCGCATATTTTCGCGGATTTTCGTGTTTCATCCTCTCAAAAACGCCACGGTCGGTATCGTCCAAAAACTCATTACACAGGTAATTTGTACTGAATGTATCTACATTGTCCGATGTTTTATCGAAAAAACGTGATTTCAGCCAATGTCCCTCGTGCCACGGGTTAAATG
>JAXJSX010000141.1:0-2018 GCA_036309925.1 Acutalibacteraceae bacterium
GGTACTTGCACATGCCATCAGCGTGAACTCACTGTTGCAATTAAACGCGCAAGACATCTTGCACTCATCCCGTTTGTAAGCGACTAATACCGAAATTAAAACGACCGATTAAATCGGTCGTTTTTTTGTTTTTCAGACGTGTAATTTTCACTGATTAGAATTTATACAAATTTTTCTTGACTTTACACCCGATTTATATTATTATAAAGTTGATTGAAAACGATACAAAAATCTTTGCGAAAGGCAGGAAAATATATGAATTTAGAAAGAATTGTCGGCGGATACAACCTCGCAGACCTCAAAAGCGGACCTGTAAAGGAAGCGGCTGAATATTCCTATTTAGCGGCGGCTGAAGGCTCAGTACTGCTTAAAAATGAGAAAGGCACTCTCCCCTTAAAAGCGGGACAGACTGTGTCTGTTTTCGGCAGAATTCAGAGTACATACTACAAAAGCGGTACCGGTTCGGGCGGTATGGTCAATGTTGACTATTTAACCAACATTCTCGACTCACTTCGTGCAACTGAGTCAGTCAATGTAAACGAAGAATTGGCATCAGTCTACGAAGAATGGACAAAGCAAAATCCGTTTGAAAAGGGTGTCGGCTGGGCGGCTGAACCGTGGTGTCAGGAAGAAATGCCCCTCACTGACGAAATCGTTAAATCTGCGGCTGATAAATCCGATGTAGCGGTCATCATCATCGGCAGAACCGCCGGCGAAGACAAAGACAACTACAACGGCGAAGGCAGTTACCTTTTAACATCCGTCGAACGGGATATGGTAAAAAAGGTCACCTCACAATTTGACAAAGTCTGCGTTGTACTTAATGTCGGCAACATTATCAACACTGCATTCGTCGATGAATTCGGCGTTGACGCACTTTTATATGTATGGCAGGGCGGTTTTGAAGGCGGAAGAGCAGCGGCAAGCGTACTTTGCGGCGAAATCCCTCCGAGCGGTAAACTCACAGACACCATTGCTAAAAAAGTGGCAGATCACGCATCAGATAAGCACTTCGGCGGCAGATTTGAAAACATCTACGAAGAAGATATTTATGTCGGTTACAGATACTTTGAAACATTCAATAAAGATGTGGTTGTATACCCGTTTGGTTTCGGTCTTGGTTACACCACCTTTGATGTAAAGGTTGACAGCATCGAAAAAGGCGACAACATCACAGTTAAAGCCACCGTCACAAACACAGGCGATTTCAGCGGTAAAGAAATCGTTCAGGTATATTACGAAGCACCGCAGGGCGTACTCGGCAAACCTACCCGTGCGCTTGCAGGATTTAAAAAGACTGCGCTTTTGCAGTCGGGTGAGAGTGAAACTGTTGAAATCACATTCCCGATTTCCCGTATGGCATCGTATGACGACGGCGGATACACCGGCAACCAGTCCTGCTATGTTTTAGAGGCAGGCGACTACAATATCTATGTAGGCACTGATGTTCGCTCGGCTGAAAAATGCGACACATTAAACATCGCACAGACTACTGTAATTGAAAGACTCACCACCGCCTGCACCCCGAACAAAGATTTTGAAATTCTCCACCCTGTTAAGACTGAAAACGGCGGTTTCGAGAAGTCATACATCCCTGTTTATCGCGGTAAACTTGATGTTAAAGCCCGCATTGCAAATGAAATGCCTGCTGATATTGCATACACAGGCGACAAGGGTTACAAGTTGATTGATGTAAAATCGGGCAAATGCACACTTGATGAATTTATTGCTCAACTTTCCGATGAAGATTTAGCGGCATTCACAGTCGGCGAGGGTATGAACAGCCCGAAAGTCACTCCGGGGACTGCGGCTGCATTCAGCGGTATCACCGACAATTTAGTCGATTTCGGCATCCCTGCTTGCTGTTGTACTGACGGCCCGTCAGGTCTGCGCCTTGACGACGGTGCGGTAGCGACAAGCATCCCCAACGGCACAAACCTTGCTTGTACCTGGAACCCCGAACTTGTCGAGCAGTTGTTCGTATATCTCGGCATTGAATCGTATTCATACAACATCGA
>JAXJSX010000142.1:0-2024 GCA_036309925.1 Acutalibacteraceae bacterium
GACTAAAACAGGTGCGTAGACTTGATTGAATTTACGCACGATCTCACGAGTCTGTTCAATCATCGGGAGTTGGTCGTCACCGACAGGCACGGTTGTTGCCTTGAATGCGGTGATGTCTGCTGCCTGGCTTATGGGGTATGTGAAAAATCCAACCGGAATACTTGCTTCAAAATTACGCATCTGAATTTCAGCTTTAACTGTGGGGTTGCGCTGAAGTCGCGATACGGTAACTAAATCCATATAGTAGAATGTCAGTTCGCACAGTTCGGGAATTTGCGACTGAATGAATAATGTCGATTTTGCGGGATCAAGTCCGCAGGATAAATAGTCGAGTGCGACTTCAATGATATTTTGGCGCACTTTTTCGGGATTTTCAATATTGTCTGTGAGCGCCTGCGCGTCCGCAATCATAATGTAGATGTCCTTGAAATCGCCTGTATTCTGCAGTAAAACTCTGCGCTGTAAAGAGCCGACAAAATGGCCGACGTGCAATTTTCCTGTCGGTCTGTCGCCTGTTAAAATAATTTTGCTCATAAATTTTCTCCTTTTTATAAAGACTTTGCAAGTTCACCGAGCGTTTCAATCCCTTTAATAATCTGCTCGTCTGTCGGGGTTGAGTAGTTTAGTCTGATACTGTTGCACGGCGCGGTTTCATCGACTAAAAACGCATTGCCCGGGACGACAGCCACCGATTTTTCCAACGCCTTTTGTGTGAAATCAAGCATATTCGCGTTTTCGGGTAAATCACACCATAAGAACAGACCGCCCTGTACTTTGTGATATGAAATTTTACCGTCGAAATGTTTATCACACAAGGTCATCATAAGTTCAGCCTTGGATTTGTAAATGTTGCGGATTTTCTCAATATGACCGAGAAAATCGCAGTTTTTCATAAAATTATACGCTATCATTTGCGCAAGGATTGATGTATGTACATCGCTGACTTGTTTGCACACAGTCAGTTTAGATAAAATCTGCTCGGGTGCGATTGCATATCCGACACGCAGTCCGGGGGAAAGCACTTTCGAGAACGAGCCGACATAGATAACAATGCCTTGAGTGTCGAGTGATTTGATTGGGGGGATATATTCGCCGTCAAATCGCAGTTCACCGTAGGGATCGTCCTCCAAAATCATCACGCCGTACTGCTTTGCAAGGGCGTATACCGCCTTGCGTTTTTCAAGCGACATTGTAATGCCCGACGGATTTTGGAAGTTCGGAATTACATATATAAATCTGACATTTTTTTCGGTTTTAAGCGCAGTTTCGAGTTTCTCGATATTGATACCGTCACTTTCCATTGGAATACCGCACAGATTAGTATTATATGAGCGGAATGAATTGAGTGTACCGATGAAAGTCGGTGCTTCACAGATGATGGTATCGCCCTCGTTACACAGCGATTTGGTTGTGAGGTCCATTGCCTGTTGTGCGCCTGCGGTGATAATGATGCCGTTTTCGGATGTGTTGATATTGTGGCGCGAATTGACATAGTCCATTACCGTGTCTTTCAAGGGTGCGTATCCTTCGGTTACTGAATATTGCAATGCGAAGACCGGTTCGTCTGACATAATCTTAGCGGTTATTTCTCTTATATCGTCAACGGGGAATGCTTCGGGAGCGGGATTGCCTGCTGAAAAGGGAATCATTCCGGGCTGGCTTGAAAGTTTCAGTATTTCTCTTATCGCACTCGGTTTCAATGATGAAACACGGTCGGAAAATGTATATTCCATTTGTAAAGCTTCTTTCAATAAGTATATTTACTATCATTATACAACAAATCTAATTTTATTGCAACAACTAAATATTTTTCAATGCGTTTTTTCCAACGCGTTTTTTCCAACGCGTAATTTACACTGATTAAAATTTTAGCATACGCTTCGCGCTCGCGTTGGGGTTTGATATTATTGAACCTTTTGGATTGTACAAATTTTTTCGCGCTCGCGTTGGGGTTTGATATTATTGTACCTTTTGGCTTGTACAAATTTTTTCGCGCTCGCGTTGGGGATTGATGTTATTGAATC
>JAXJSX010000143.1:0-6134 GCA_036309925.1 Acutalibacteraceae bacterium
GTTTGTACTCGGTATGTATAATTTCTTTAAGTAAACAAAAAAATCACTTAGGGGCACCATCCGTGAGGATGATGCCCCTAAGTTGCTTTTGTATAAACTAAGTTGCAGCGCCTTTTGTGTTAATTTTTATGCATTGGGATTTTAAAGCGAATCGAAGTCCCGGTTTGCGATTGCAACAAGAATCTTACGGGCATCAGCGATACTGTGTCCCCCATCATAGTTTACATCACCATTAATTAAACCTTGTTCAGAAATGGTAGAGAAATCTTTATTTGCAATACCTACGAGGAGCATACGAGCATCAGCGATTGAAATTTTACCGTCAACGTTTACATCGCCCAACAGATAAATCTTCACATTCTGTATGACGGAGCTGTTGGTGACTACCACGGTGTACTCACGGATGACATGGTTTTCTTTACTGACCTTCAAGGTATATGTGCCTGCGGCTACGTCGGCAAAGAAGTAATCTGTGGCATTGCCTTTCACAATGACCTCGAGAGCAGGTTACATGCTTCACCGTGCAGTCTTCGGGCACGTTGTAAACGTTTTCGGTGGAAAACGAAATAGCCTTGCCTGCCACGGGAGCATTGATGAGGATGTCTGCTGCGGAAATTTCCTTGTAAATCTCAACCGTTACCGTGCCCGGAATGGTTTGATAGTTAGCAGGATCAGTTTTTTCACCATCATAGGTCACGACACATCCTTCGCCGATATAATCACTCAAGTCAGTACCGATATCAAGTATAATTCCTGAAAATGTACCGGCGTAAAGTGTAACTTCTGCTCCTCTTTGTGTTCCAAATCCATAGCAATTTATATTATTGCGGAGTAAACCTTCATTGTAGAATGTACCACCGTAAATTTTGGCTGTACCGCCGATAACATATGCAGGATATGTAGGCGGATCACCGGGCAGATGTGTCTTACCGCTATCACAACGCAAATTGCCACCGTAGATGGTTAAATCACCGTATTCCTGACAGACAGCCATACCATTGGCTTCCGCGTTGTAATAACCATAAAGATTACCGCTCATTATATTTACCTTGCCACCCTGATTATAAATGACAGCATTGCTTGTAGAAATTCCCACCGCTTTGAAAGTCAGACTACCGGAATCTTCGATATAAAGCGTACTGTCAGTACCAACCTGCAGCAACGAATCATAGATTTGAACATTTTCGCCCGAAGGAGCATAGAACACAGCATCTGAAAGCAATTTCAAATGCTTTATGCCTTTTACATAGACACCAAAAATAATATCCTTGCCCTCATATACGGGCATCATCTCATCCACATTGCCGAGGGCGACATAGCGGATGTCCTCATTCTCCATAGCGCACTTAAACTCGGCATAGGAGTTGCACATTACAGGATTGTTTGCGCTGCTACCCGCGCCGCCGTCAGCCGCAAACGCTGTCAGCGTGGATGTCGGGAGCAATCCAATCACCATCGTCACCGTGAGTAGTACACTTAAAATTTGTTTTTGAAACTTATGTTTCATTTTTCTTCCTCCTTCCAAAATGCAAACAAGCCGACTGTATATCTTTTTAAACATTCACAGCTCACTAAGGGTACCCCTTCGCTTTTCGGGAAAGGCAAGACTATACCCTGCTTATTGCACTCTTGCAAGTTTAATTATACAGATTTCTAATCTTTTGTCCCCGTTAAAAATCCCAAAAATGATAGGTTAAAATGAAAAAAAGTTAGTATTTTTGACTTCAAAGGCTAAATTGATAGGAAAATTGATAGGTTTAGTGGTGGTGATCCCACCGAGGAGGAAAATTATGAAAAAAACACTATCCCTCATTTTGGCAGGATTACTTGTGCTGCTGACTCTTAGCGGATGTTCCAAAGCATCCAAGCTCAATTCCGACGATCCGGTGACGCTCACGATGTGGCACGTTTACGGCAGTCAGACTGAGTCGCCGCTTAATGACAGTATCAATGAATTTAACCGTACTGTCGGCAAAGAAAAAGGAATCGTCATCAATGTTGTTTCGGTCAGCAGTTCTTCGACCATTGATGAAGCACTCACCGCCGCCGCAAAAGGCACACCGGGCGTCCCTGCACTTCCTGATCTGTTCACAGCATATCCGAGAGTTGCGGAAATTATCGGGTACGATAATCTGCTGAATTGGAATGACTATTTTACCGAGCAGGAACTATCTGCCTTTGTGGATGAATTCATCGAAGAAGGTTATTTTAAAGATAAATTATTGATGTTACCCGTGGCAAAATCTACGGAACTGTTGTTTCTCAATCAAACGCTGTTTGATAAATTCGGTTCTGTGGCAAATGTCAGTACAGAAAGTCTTTCTACCTTTGAGGGACTGTTTTCGGCTTGCGAAAAGTTCTATGATTGGTCGCACGGGCAGGATATGTTCCAAATAAACGACTTTTACCATTACTCGCTGACCGGTATGGAGTCTTTCGGTGAGGAGTTTATCGTCAACGGCAAACTAAACCTCGAGAGCGATGCTTTCCGCAAGGTATGGGAGCCTATAGCCCACGCAGGTATCTACGGCGGTTTATGCCTTGGGGACGGCTATGCTTCTGACCGTTGGAAGACAGGTGAAGTTATCAGCAATATCGGTTCAACTGCGGGTATTCTTTATCTGCGTGACTATGTAACCTATGCGGATAACACCACTGAGGATATTGAAACCTCCATTCTGGCATATCCCCGCTTTGAAAACGGCAAGGCTACCGTTGTTCACCGTGGCGGCGGTCTGTTCGCCTTGAAGAATGAGAACGAACAAAAGAACGAAGCGGCATCAGTATTTGCCAAATGGCTGACAGAGAAAGAAAACAGCCTTGGATTTGTCACAAAAGCCGGTTATCTGCCTGTAACAAACGATGCCTTTGATTACCTTTTTGCCAACACCGATACCGTTGAAAATGAAAAATACCGCTCACTGTATAACGCAGTAAACGGTATGTCCGATGAATACACCTATTGTGAGGTTCCTGTATTTGAAGGTGCTTCGGATATACAAGCATCCTTTGAGAAGAATGTAAAATCGGTTTTAAGTGTCGCACATACGGAGTATCTCAACCGTGTTGCAGATGGTGAAAATGCCGGCACGGTAATAAATGAGCTTGTTTCCTCCACTCTTTCAGAAATCCGCAACCTTTATAATTAAAGTCTGCTGATTAGGATGTAAGGAGTGGCCGGTATGAAAACTCAATACAAGCAATTTTGTGAAAAAATCAAGTCGGGTAGTTTGTCTTTAAGACGGCGCTTTGTACTGTATGTAGCTTCTGCCATTATTGCATCTATTATGCTTTTGTTACTGCTACTCAGTTTGTTCGGTGTTCTCAATCCCGCAAACAGTCGCATAGAAGCCTTTCTTGATGATCAACTCGATAATCACGCCACACAAATGGAGCACGATGTAGACAAATTGGCGGCGTACTCGCTATCGTTTTCCGAGCAAATGGAAACGGTGATTGAAAATTATCTGACAAAACACCATATGTCTTTTAATGACTTGACAAACAACATTGATGCTTTGACCGCATTGCAAAGGCAGACTTACACAACGGTATACACTAACATCCGCATTGCCCCTTGCAGTGGTGCTTTCTACATATTAAATACCACCGTAAACAACACGACTGACATCCCAAACTATAACGGGATTTACATCAAATTTGCCAATCTCTACGCTGAAAGCACCGTAAACACAAAAGTCGCTTTGTTTCGTGGCTCTTCCGAGGTAGCAAGGCGCAACGGTATCAATCTTTCAAGCACTTGGCAGAATGAAATGAAAACAGATGTGTTTTCTGATACAAGCATATTCGCTCAAAATAGTTATATAATGAGTGGCGTTACCAAAATCCCCGACACTTGGGAACGGGCAAGATACATCTATTCGCCTATATATAGTGATGATGGCAAAGTAATTGGGATATGCGGTTTTGAGTTAAGCGACTTATATCTGCAACTCGCTTACAGCACCGCAGATACGCAAAGTGACCAAACCGTATGCGCTCTGCTCGATAAAACAGATGGAGGGTATGTCGGGCAGTTCATTTCCAACCGTTCAGGCTATGTGCCTCCGGTATGTGAAATCATTACCTCAAAGGAAAACAGCGCTTTCTACGAATATGAGTGCGGTAACTATGAGTACATCGGCAAGGAAAAGGAAGTCGTTATCGACGGTAACACCATAATCGTTGCGTTGATGTTCCCAAAACCACAATATGAAAGCATCGTTCGTAACGGGCAGTTAAAGAATATTACTATATTATTCATTATTGCGGTGATCGCATTCTGTGCTTGCCTGTGGCTGAGTAAAAAGTACATCACTCCAATCAAAAAAAGCATCACGCAGATTAAAACAAGCAAGACGGATTACACACCGTCAGGAATTACCGAGATTGATGACCTTTTTGCATTTCTTGCGCAGCAGGATCGCGAAGCCGAAGCCGCACTTGCTGAAATGGAAAATCAAAAGGCACAGATGCAGTCTACACTTGACCAAATGAGTACGCACTACAACGAAGCTCAGCAGGAAATCGCTCGTTTGGCATATTCACGAAAGAATGAGATTGACCCATACGACTACGAACAGTTCCTGATGGGTGTAAAAACTCTCACGCAAATGGAGCGAACCGTATTCAATCATTACCTTGCAGGTAAAAGCGTGAAGGAAATTATGGAGATTTTGGGCATCAAAGAGTCAACAGTTCGTTTCCACAACCGCAATATTTATTCCAAACTCGGAGTAAACTCATTGAAACAACTGCTAAGGTACGCTTCTGTTATGAAGCAAGACGAACTTTAAAGTTGACTGCGATGCAGATTGGTGCTGAACTCAGATAAAGAATAAATTTAGGGATATGCGTAAAACTGCGCATATCCCTTTATTGTTAATAAAAAATTTCACACTCGTCAATCGGGTGTACTAAAACATCCTTATGAGAAAAGTCTTTTTGAGAGATTTTTATTTAGTATCGTACCAAGTCTTTCCGCTCTTGACTTCGACTGTGAGCGGTACGCTGAATGTGACGGCAGATTCCATTTCTTCTTTTAAAATGCGTTCGACTGTTTCACGCTCGTCTTCGGGGGCTTCGCAGATGAGTTCATCGTGCACCTGCAAGATAAGGCGTGCTTTCAGATTTTCACTTTGCAAACGCGCCGCGACTTTGTTCATTGCGATTTTGATAATATCTGCGGCCGTGCCTTGAATGGGCATATTTCGTGCGACTCGCTCGCCGAAAGCACGCATATTATGGTTGGACATCGCAAGTTCGGGCAGGTATCTGCGTCTGCCGAAAACTGTGGTGACAAATCCGGTCTTTTTAGCGTCTTCAACGACCTTTTTCATATATTTATCGACGCCGTTGTATGTTGCAAGATACCCCTCAATATAGCGTTTTGCTTCAGCCACCGGCACACCGATATCTTTTGAAAGTGAAAACGCTCCGATACCGTAGACAATGCCGAAATTAACCGCTTTTGCACGCGAACGAAGTTCGGGTGTAACCATCTCCTCAAAAACTCCAAATACCTGCGAGGCGGTGACGGTGTGGATATCGGTTTCACTCGAAAATGCTCGTTTCATTATTTCATCGTTTGCGATATGCGCAAGCACTCGAAGTTCGATTTGCGAGTAATCGGCATCGACTAAAACATAACCCTCTTTCGCTTTGAAGAATTTACGCATCTGTCTTCCAAGAGGCGTGCGAACCGGGATATTTTGAATGTTCGGTTCAGTTGAGCTAAGTCGCCCTGTTCTTGTTTCGGTTTGCTTGAATGTACTGCGTACACGGCCGTCATCGCAGATAACTTTAAGCAATCCGTCACAGTAGGTTGACTTTAATTTAGAAACCGTGCGGTATCGCAACAGATAATCAACCACGGGGTAGTCATAGCGTAGATTTTCCAAAACATCCGCACTTGTTGAGTAGCCTGTTTTGGTCTTTTTTCCGTGTGGCAAACCGAGTTTTTCAAAAAGTGCCACACCTAATTGTTTAGGTGAGTTTAAATTGAATTCTTCCCCCACAATATCGTAGATTTTTTGCTGTAAATCGGCAATTTCAGTTTCAAGTTTGACTGAAAATTCTTCGATTCCCTGTTTATCAACCGCAACACCGTCACGCTCCATTGTATAGAGTGTGTA
>JAXJSX010000144.1:0-6174 GCA_036309925.1 Acutalibacteraceae bacterium
ATCACACCTGAATGTGATAAAGCCCGCTCGCCCGTTTCACTGCCGAGAATGACTGTTATATCACCGCCTGTGTGGGATAACATATTGTGCAGTCTTGACTCGTTTTTGAGATAATCAAACAGCGGTATGATTTTATCCGAACAGAATTCTCTGTGCGAGAACAAATTTGATTGACCTTTGAGTTTGATGCTTGTTTTTGAAAGTTCGTCTGCAAGTTCAATCGCCGCAGATACCGCAGGCACCGCATAAAGAGCATCTTCGCCGAGATTTAACAGCGTGCTTTGAATGGTTGCAGGCGTTATCAACTCGACCGGTTTATTCACAAGAGCGTCGGATAACATATTGTCGATTTTTTTCAAAAACTCGTCATTTACTTTGCGCTCAAACCGACAGTATTTGCTTTTTATCATTCCGGTGGGGGTGATCATCATCAAAATTGATGTATATCTGCCCACAGGTACCGATTTGATTTTGTGGATGACCGCACCCTCGCTGTGCGGGGTGGTCAAGAGCGATACACAGCCTGTGATGTGTGCAAGCGCCTCGCAAGCGTTATCTAAAAGTGCATCGGGGTTGTCGCCTGTGTCAGGGAATACGCTGTCAATAATCTTTTTTGACCTTTCATCAAGAACACAACTTGAAATGAGTTGTTGAATGTACATCCGATAACCGTGCGGTGTCGGAATCCTGCCTGCAGATGTGTGCGGTTGGCAGAGAAGTCCTGCCTCACACAGTCTACTCATCGACGAACGGATCGTTGCAGATGATACGCCGAGGTTGTGGCTGTCCTTGAGTGTCTTTGACCCGATAGGCTCACCGTTTAAAATGTATGAGCGGATAACAATATTAAGAATTTCTAAATCGCGTTTTGAGAGTTTCATTGTCCGCCCACTTTCAATTCTGTATTTAGCACTCTAACACTTCGAGTGCTAACAACTATAATCTACCACTATTTTATCCATTTGTCAATAGTTTATTTGTAAATTAAATATGAACAATTTGACCATATTTGACTTTTAAAGCTGTATAAAACCAAATTTTTGGGGCAAAAATAAGGATAATAAGAAGAAAGGACGGCATATATTATGAATAATGAAGAGAAAAATACAGTTGAAATCGAAAAAAAGAAAAAGAACAACGGTGTGTACTTTACTCTTTTAGTTTGTGCGTTGACACTGATTTTGGGCGTTTGGTCGGCACTTTCGAGCAGCAAAACCGTGAACGAGGCAGAGGTTACATCAACTGCGACTACTACCGCCGGCGAAACAACATCTACCGCAACCGCAAAAGTGGTTGAAAATAAGGTTACAAGCGTTGCGAAAAGTACTACCGCAAAAAAGACAACAACTGAAAAACAAAAAAGCACGGTTGCATCATACTTTGTAATGCCGATTGCAGGGGAGACCACAAAAAAGTTCAGTGCGGCGGAATTGCAATATTCGCAGACTTATGAGGATTGGCGACTTCATACAGCAATTGATATTAAAGCTGATGCGAACACGCCTGTAAATTCCGCAGGTGACGGTAAGGTCACTAATATTTATGAAGATACGATGCTCGGCAAAGTGGTAGAAATCGACCACGGAAACGAAATTGTTGCGCTTTACTGTGGGCTTGATACGGTTGTCGTAGAGGTTGATGATGTTGTATCCGCAAACGAGCAGATCGGCGTTGTGGGGACTGTGCCGAATGAAACTAAAGAGGGAATACATCTGCATTTAGAAGTAAAGCAAAACGGTAAATACATCGACCCGCTGAAATTGATGCAAACCGAATAGTAAATAACTATGGTGTCGGCTGCGCCGACCGATTGAAAAAGGCATATTTACCTCGCAAAAACAAAATATCCCCCTGCTCCCGATTCGTTTAGGAGCAAAAAAACACCGTGCAAGGACTTAACCCTGCACGGTGTTTCAGTTTTACTATGACAATAATGCGCGGTCGTTTGCAAATTCCTGTCCGGAAAGTCTTGAAAATTCCGAAAGCAAGTCTTCAACTGTGAGTTTCTTTTTGTCTTCACCCGCAACATCAAGAATAATTTTACCTTTATTCATCATAATCAGACGATTGCCGTGAGCAAGTGCGTCTTTCATATTGTGAGTGACCATCAATGCGGTGAGGTGACCTTCCTCAATGAACTTGTCAGAAAGTTCCAGGACTTTCGCCGCAGTTTTCGGATCGAGTGCCGCAGTATGTTCATCGAGCAACAACACTTTAGGTCTTTTCAAAACTGCCATAAGAAGTGTCAATGCCTGTCGCTGACCGCCCGACAACAATCCGACTTTTGCAGTCAGTCTGTCCTCAAGACCTAAATCGAGTTGCGCCAATAATTCTTTAAACTGCGCTCTGTCTTTATTGTTGATCGCCCATCCGAGTCCACGTTTTTGTCCACGCATATTCGCGAGCGCCATATTTTCTTCAATCCACATTTCGCCCGCAGTACCTACCATCGGATCCTGGAACACTCTGCCGATGAATTTAGCACGCTTGTATTCGGGGAGTTTCGTAACATTAACACCGTCGATAATGATGTTACCGTCATCTACGCCGTATGTACCTGCAACTGCGTTGAGCATTGTCGATTTACCCGCGCCGTTACCACCGATAACAGTTACAAAATCGCCGTCGTTGAGTGTAAGCGACAAGTTGTCCAATACAACTTTTTCATTTACAGTGCCGTGATTAAAAATCTTTGTGATATTCTTGATCTCTAACATTTACGCACCCTCCTTTGTTCTCTTTACAGGCTTTGCAAAGTAGGTCTTTTTAAGATAGGGAACTGCCAAGAATACCGCAACGACGAGTGCAGACAGCATTTTGAGTAAGTCCGGGTCTAATCCTAAGAAAATTACGGTCTGGTATACAATATAATATACAACACCGCCGAGAATTACGCCAAAAAGTTTGACAATAAAATTATTCGGCAACCACGAAACAAGCACCTCGCCGATAATAACCGCCGCAAGACCGATTACGATCGCACCGCGTCCGTCATTGATGTCGGCTTTACCTGAATATTGCGCAAGCAAAGCACCTGATAACGCAACAATACCGTTTGATAAAATAAAGCCGATGACTTTATTGCGGTTTGTGTTAATTCCTTGTGCACGCGCCATTTTTTCGTTGCAACCTGTCGCTCTGATAGCCGCACCGAACTTAGTACCGAAAAACCAATATAACAGGGCGATAATAACAGCACAGAAGACTGCTAATATAATAAGTGCTTGATATTTACGAAGTTGTGTAACAAGAACATCAAAAGTTCTTGCGGGCAACGCTTGATTTGCTTTGCCCATAATTTTGAGGTTCACCGACCATAAAATCAACTGCGTTAAAATACCTGCAAGGATTGCAGGAATACCCATAACTGTGTGGAAAACGCCGGTGACTACACCTGTGAGCATACCTGCCACAAACGCAACAGCCATCGCCGCCCAAACATTCCAGCCGTTCGCCATAAGCATTGCGCATACCGCCATACCTGTAACCATTGAGCCGTCAACAGTAAGGTCTGCAAGGTCGAGAATTTTGTAAGTGATGTATACACCGATTGCCATTATACCCCAGATCAAGCCTTGAGCAACAGCACCCGGAAGAGCATTAAGAAGTCCCATTTTTTATCTCCATTCAAGATTTAATAATGCGTAAAACTGTGCCGCACCCAAAAGGGAGTGACACAGTTTTATATGAGTTAAATTTTACAATGTATTATGTACTGCCTTATGAAAGCGGATCGTAGTCTGCAGGAGGAGTGATACCGAGTTCGTTGCAGATTGTAGCATTGTACTTCTTAACAGGGTTCGGATCGTATGCGATAGCCATTTCTTCGATTTTTTCTTCGCCCTTTAAGACTTTAGCAGCCATTTCACCGGTCTGTTTACCGAGTTCGTAATAGCTGATTGAAAGTGTAGCGATACCGCAACCGCCGCAGATACCTGCTTCGCCTGCAATAATCGGAGTTTTTTTCGGAAGCACTACATTGTTGATTGTTTCTGTGCAAGATGCAGCAGTGTTATCTGTCGGGATGTAGATAGCGTCACACTTTGCAGCAGCAGCTTCAGCAACCTGTGCAACATCTGTTGAAGCGGAGAATGCAAAATCTTCAACTTTAAGGCCTTTTCCTTCGAGGAATTCTTTTACAACCTTAACCTGATATGCAGAGTTGGGCTCAGCAGAGCAGTAAAGCATACCAACTGTTTTAGCATCGGGTACAAGGTCGATAATCATCTGTGCCTGATCTTCAAGCGGAGCAAGGTCGGAAGTACCCGAAATGTTGCCGCCAACAGTACCTGTGAAGTTTTCGATTTCGAGAGCAACACCGTACTCAGTGATTGATGTACCTAAAATCGGAATTTCGGTTGTAGCGTTTGCAGCAGCCTGTAATGCGCCTGTTGCATTTGCCATAATAAGGTCAACACCTTTGGATACAAAATCGTTTACGATAGTTGTACAAGTGTTGTTTTCACCTGCGGCGTTCTGCTCGATAAACTCAACATTTTCTTCACCGAGTTGAGCAACAACAGCCTCTTTGAAGCCTTTGGTTGCCGCGTCAAGTGCATCGTGAGTAACCAACTGGCAAATACCGATTGTGTACTTTTCTGCCTTTTGTTCACCGCAACCTGTAAGACCGAGAGTTGCAGTCAGCGCAAATGCTGAAAGCAGTGCAATAAATCTTTTTAATTTCATTGTTAAAACCCCTTTATTTTTTAAATTATTTGGTTTATGTTTGTATTATAACACTTTAAAGCACTGATGTCAAGTATTGAATAAAATTTTTTTGAAACTATATTAAAATTTTGTATTTTTTATTGACAAAATTGAGTTTAAGCGGTATTATTATAAGGTAAAATATTTATAAAGAGTGGGATTTTTTCTATGGACTATATTAAAGAATCTGCAAGAACTTTAGAAATTAAAGATAGTTACGATGTCATCGTAGCAGGCGGCGGAGTCGCCGGGGTTGCATCGGCATTGTCCGCGGCAAGATGCGGCGCAAAGGTACTGCTCATTGAAAAGCAATATATGCTCGGCGGACTTGCAACCGCAGGACTTATCACAATATATTTGCCGATTTGTGACGGCGAAGGCAGACAAGTATCGTTTTCTATTGCGGAAGAGTTGCTTCGTGTGTCGGTTAAACACGGCATTGAAGACAGAAACCCGAAACCGTGGTTTGAGGGTGGCACAATCGAAGAAAAAAAGAAAAGACGCTTTGAAGTGCAGTTTAATGCGAATGTTTGCGCCATTTTGTATGAACAGCTTTTAAAAGAAAACGGTGTTGACATTTTATACGGTACAAGCGTGTGCGCCGCACCTGTTTGTCGCAATAAAATCAAGGCAATCGTTGTAGAGAATAAGTCGGGCAGATATGCATATGCTTGCAAAAGCGTTGTCGATTGCACAGGGGATGCGGACATCTGCGCTTTGTCGGGCGAAGATACCGAGTTGTTCAAGCAAGGCAATGTTTTGGCGAGCTGGTACTATTCGGTAAATGAAGGCAATTTCAATCTTCATCAGTTGGGATATGCAGACATCCCCGATAAATATAAAAAGCACGAGGATGACCGCAATTTAAAGCGTTACGGTGGACTTGATGCGGTCGAGGTGTCGCAAATGACTTGCGATGCCCACGAAAATGTGTTAAAAGACTACCTTATGCGCTATAAAGAGTGCACTAAAAATCCTGCTCTCGCACTTATCGCGACTGTCCCGCAGGTGCGTATGACAAGAAGAGTTAAAGGTCTTTACGAATTGGATGATACAGAGATGCACAAGGAATTTTCCGACAGTATCGGACTTATCTCGGACTGGCGTAAACCCGGACCGGTTTACGAAGTTCCGTTCTCCGCACTTCACGGCAGTAAGATTAAAAATCTTATCACCGCAGGCAGATGTATTTCTGTTACAGACGCTATGTGGGATATCAGCAGAGTTATCCCTTGTTGCGCGGTGACCGGTGAAGCGGCAGGCGTAGCAGCAGCGATGAGTGATAATTTCAACACAGTTTCGGTTAGAAAACTGCAAAAGTTACTTTCAGACCGCGGTGTTGTACTTCACGAGAAAAATCTGTAAATTTTAAAACCGCAGATTAAAAAAATCTGCGGTTTTTTGCCGAAAATATGCAAATGCAACCACCGGTTTACAAAATTCCGCGCTTAATTGGTGGTATGCAAC
>JAXJSX010000145.1:0-1835 GCA_036309925.1 Acutalibacteraceae bacterium
CTATGAATACGCACCCGACACTACACTCGCAGGTGAAGATGAACACGGTCACAGTCACGATGTCTATCTTGAAAAGACCATCGGCACTAATTTAACTCGCTTCACTTATGCTGATTTGCAGTTTTTCACCGTCAACGGCAAGGATAATGAAGGCGTTGCGATTATGGTAACTTCATCGGGAGCATACGGCTTTAAATGCAACATCAATTTAAAAGAGGACATTACAAATGTACTCGGCAATCCCGATTATGAGATGGATCTGCCCGATGCTGAGCGTTTTTATATGCTCGGTCAGGAAGATGCTTACCGTATGACATATATGTACGATAACTATCGCCTTGATTTTATCACAGTTGAAGATATTTTAGCGTTTATTGTTCTGACTGACACCGACATTTACGATGAATTTTCGACAACCGCTCACGCATCTACCGAAACCGTGACTGTGAGTGTGGATTAGTATGGTTAAAACTTATGTAATCGGCCCGATGCCGACAAATTGTTATATTTTCACCGATGAAAATACCGGGGTGAGTGCGGTTATTGATCCTGCATATCCGTCGGAAAACCTGCTTTCAACACTTAAAAATATGAATGTACAGTACATTTTCATCACTCACGCCCACGCTGATCATATTATGGGGCTTAATGCCGTGAAAGAGCAGACGGGTGCGAAAATCGTTTGCCATAAAAATGCAGGCGCTAAACTTCTGAGCGAAGAGGACAGTTTATACTGCCATTTACAGAGTATGTATACGCAACCGTTCACTCCGATAAAAGCGGATATTTTAGTCAATGACGGCGATAAAATCAAAGTCGGTGACACACAGTTTGAAGTTATGCACACTATGGGGCATACTGATGATTCCGTTTGCTTTGTGAGCGACAGTATCATTTTCAGCGGAGATACGGTTTTTAATCAGTCTTACGGCAGAACTGATTTGCCGACAGGCAACAGCACGCAGTTAATTCAGTCATTTGAACGGTTGTTTAATATCGCAGGCGATAGAGCGGTATATCCGGGACACAGCGACAGTACAACGCTTTCGTTTGAAAGAAAATACAATCCGATCGTTGCGTATTTACACGCTGAATAACTTTAAAAACTCAACAACAGGACATTAAAATGATAGGACTAAATTTAATAGGTAACAGTTTTAAATATGAAATCGAAAATATAATAATGATGTTTTTTCCGGGCGAGAAAATCTCTCAAACCGAAAAAGGCGATTTAATGAACATCACAGTAAAAGATGACGGTGTGGCACTTACAGTTGAAGTTTGTGCGGACAAGATGTATATTAAAAATTGTGATAAGGGCGGCAATGACGAACTCAAATTCTGCCGAATGCTCTTTTTCATTTTAAGCGAAATCACGGGTATCACACCCGAATGGGGCTTGCAAACGGGCGTTCGTCCCACAAAGTTACTGCGAAAAAACATCCAAAAACAAGGACTTCAAAACGCACTCGACTTTATGAAAAACGGGATGCTCATTGGGGATAATAAACTGCGCCTTGCCTATCAGACAATGAAAATTCAAGACGAACTCTTAAAAGTGCTAAACCCCAACGGATACAGTCTGTACATCTCAATTCCGTTTTGTGTCAGCCGTTGTTCGTATTGTTCATTTGTGTCGCACGATATTGAAAAATCTAAAAAGCTTATCCCCGAATATGTAAAGTTGCTTTGCAAGGAAATCGAGTATACGCTGAAAATCGCAAATAAACTCAAACTCAAACTGCAATCTGTGTATTTCGGCGGCGGTACTCCTACTGCATTGCCTGTGGGAATGTTATCTAAAATCGACAAGGCAATTCGCAATAACACCGATA
>JAXJSX010000146.1:0-3302 GCA_036309925.1 Acutalibacteraceae bacterium
TACATAAGTACGTCCTGACAATGGATCACGGATTGCTCCGCCAAGACAGGTTGCCGCACCGCCGAAAGGTTCGATTTCGGTCGGGTGGTTGTGTGTTTCGTTTTTAAACTGAACAAGCCATTGTTCAATAACACCGTTGACTTCAACAGGCACTTGAATTGAACAAGCGTTGATTTCTTCGGATTCGTCAAGGTCCGGGATAAGTCCGCGCTTTTTGAGTACACGCATACCCATTGTAGCCATATCCATAAGGGTGACAGGCTTATCGCGGTCGCCGTATACTTCCTTGCGTGCCGCATAGTATTCGTCAAGCGCCATTTTGATAGGTGCATTCAGTTCGGTATCTGCAATTTCAATATTTTTAAGAACGGTTGAGAAAGTGGTGTGACGGCAATGGTCAGACCAATATGTATCAATAACCTTGAGTTCGGTTAAATACGGGTTTCTTTCACACTTTTTGAAGTAGTCACGGCAGAAACAAAGGTCTTCAGTCGTCATTGCAAAGCCCATACGCTTGTGCATATCAAAAACTTCAATGTCGCTCATTTCGATGAAACGAAGTTGCTCAATATCAGCAGGTTCATCTGCCTTAATATCAAGATTGAGCGGGCGTTTGTCAGATGCAGGACGCGACTCAACAGGGTTGATTACGTAGTCACGGACTTTGTTCATTTCAGCAAGCGAAATGTTGCCTTTAAGCGCAATTACCTTTGCGGTAACGACTTTCGGGCGTTCAGAACAATTTTGTAATTGTACGCACTGTGCGGCAGAGTCTGCACGCTGGTCGTATTGACCGGGCAGGTATTCGGTCGCAAAATGCTGCCAATCCGGTGTCAAGGGCAGAAAGTCTGTGAATGTATTATCTACATTCGGCTCGGAGAAAACGGTCACCTTTGCGCGCTGGAAATCGTCTTCGGAAAGCCCCTCAATATCGTAGCGGTTGAACAGTCTGATTTCGGCATTTTCGTCAATACCCAAACTGTATTTGAAGTCGGAGAGTAAACCCTGTGCTTCAATGTCAAACCCCTTTTTCTTTTCAACAAATAATCTTCTTACCACTTTTTACATTCCTTTCAAACCACATCTTATGCGATTTTAAATATACACACTAACATTCTACCATATTTGCGCCCAAAATGGAATAGGTAAAAGCGATTTTTTTAAAAATTTGAAAGCACCCGAAAAAATCGAGTGCTTTTTTGTTATCTTATAAAATCGGTAATCGGGGTGATGTCGAGATTGTCACAGGTCTGAATAAAGCCTGAAAGTTCTTTTGCGATTTTCATAACACCGCCGATTTCGTCACTTTCAATATTGAGCGGCATAATCGGATCGTGAACAGACAGGCGCAGTAAAAACCAGCCGTGCCCGAATGACACTCGGATACCCTCACGGTTGTCGGGGGCAATATCCCAGTTGTGGTCTTGCGCATACGAAAGCAGATTTGCGATTACACTCTCGCCGTACTCACGGAAATCGTCGAGCATAATTTTAAAACGCAGTTCTTTTTCCTCTTTCGGCTCTTTGAGTGTTGCTGTCAAATCGTCAATAGTGCGGTTTTCCTTTTTGAGATTTACCGCTTTTATTATAATTTTTGTGACAAGATATGCACCGTCGTCAAGGAAATAGTTTTCCTTAAATGCGGCGTGACCTGAAGTTTCGATTGCAAGCGGAGATTTCACGCCCTCGTTGTTGAGTCGAACTGACTCGTCAATGACATTTTTATAACCTCTTTTAAAGCGGTGATGTTTGCCTTTTAAATCGTCTTCAATGAATGTTTTAAGTCCGCTCGATGTAATCGAATCAGTGACGATAGTACCGCCCGGCTCGTTTTCCAGTGCAATCGCAGATGCGAGTGCGACGAGGCGGTTACGGTTGATTTCGTTGCCCTTTGAGTCCACACAACCGCCACGGTCAACATCAGTGTCGAAGATAACGCCCAAATCACATTCGCCCTCACGCACCGCTTCGCAGATACTTGCCATTGCCTGTGCGTTTTCGGGGTTCGGGATGTGATTGGGGAACATACCGTCGGGATCTAAATAACGGCTTGCGGATACATCCGCACCGAGCGGTTCAAGCACATCATACGCGTAAAATCCGCCTGCGCCGTTGCCTGCATCGACAGCGATTTTAAAGCCTTCAAGCGGTTTTTCCATTCCTGTACCGCTGATGATAAGTTCACGCAGATGCCTCGAATAGTCCGCCATAAAGTTGTATTTTTCGACTTTGCCGTCGTGAGCATCACAGCACGCAGACTCATTCGCACCCTTGCAGATAGCGGTGATGTCTTCACCTGACAGACCGCCGTCACGGGTGAAGAATTTAAGTCCGTTGCGGTTGAACGGGTGATGGCTTGCGGTGATTTGAACAGCGGCGTCACAGTCAATCATCACAGTTGTCATAAACATCGCAGGGGTGGACGACAGCGCACAGTCGATAACAGTTACACCGCGGGAACGCAAGGTGGAAATAACGCAATTTTTAATGCGGTCTGCGGAAATTCTCGAATCGTGACCGACTGAAATTTTAGCATTAGTCGGGGCAATGTTGTATTTTGTGCTAAACCAACATAAAAACGCATCGGTGATTGTGCAAACTGCCTCATCTGTGAGATTTATATGCTCACCTTCGACACCTTCTGCCGCAATTCCGCGGATGTCAGTACCGCTCTTCAACTTTAAATAATCCATATTTATTCTCCTTGTACATTTCTCGGTGTATTTTGAATTTTCTCTAATATACGGTTCACCTTTTGTTGTATTTTGTCAAACGACGGGGCGCCGCCGACTGTTTATTTTGAATATCTTTCGCTTTGCTCTTTGATTAAATCAAGGTCGTCAAAATAGTTGATTTTCATTGCCGATTTAACTTCGGAAAGTGTTTTAGCGGCAGTTTGTCTTGCGGTTTCACTGCCTTTTCTGAGGATTTCGTATACCGCGGGAATATCCTTTTCAAATTCGGCACGGCGAACTCTTATAGGCTCTAATGTTTCCTGCATTACATAATTTAAGAATTTCTTAACCTTAACATCACCGAGGCCTCCGCGGGTGTAATGAGCCTTGAGCTCGTCTAAATTCGCATAGTCGGGCAGATATCGCTCGAAATGTTCATCACGGCAAAATGCGTCAAGATATGTGAATACAGCGTTGCCCTCAACGTGGCCCGGGTCGGACACAAGCAGATGTGTCGGATCGGTGTACATATTCATAATCTTTTGGCGAACATCGTCGGCTGAATCAGACAGGTAAATGCAGTTGCCGAGTGACTTTGACATTTTTGCCTTGCCGTCGGTGCCGGGA
>JAXJSX010000147.1:0-3514 GCA_036309925.1 Acutalibacteraceae bacterium
ATTCAATTTTAGGCTTAGATTAACTCATTGTCAATCACTTTTCCTCAAAAGGCGGTCGTTATAACATATTCTTAGGAGGGGCTTATTATATCCATTTAACTAAGGGGGCATTTTACTTAATGCAGACGGTTTTCCGCCTGCACATATTAAATTATCTTCTTATTTCGTTTCAAATTCACGCCTAAAATTCCACCAATCACAGCAGAAATTATCATTGCGATTGCTTTCAATACAGTGAAAATTGAAAATGCACCGAAATTTAATACAAGTGAAACAATTAAAACCAATAAAAATGCAACAATACCGCTTAAAAGTCCGTACAAAAGACCGTTTGAGCCGTTTATTTTTGCGGTGATAAAACCACTTATCAGCGAACCGAGAGCCAATGACACTACCGACATAACAACGGTAGCAGTATCTGATAAATCAAAGTATGTCAAAATCAAAGCAAAAATACTTGTGAAAATTAAATTTGTGACGATGAAAACCGTCAAACCAATAGCGAAAATTTTGACCTTTCCAGCAATATTTGCATTTCCATTCATAACATTCACCTCATATCTTCATAGTAAAAGATATGAGGTGCAGTTTTTATTTATGATTTATTTCTCGATAAGTTTTGATGATTTTTTGTCCTTCGGCTTTGCTTCGGCATCTTCAGCGTGCTTTGTGAAATTCTGCTGCATTGCCCATTTAGCAACTTTGATTTTAGCTCTGTCAGGACCGGTTTCGATAATGTAAGACTCCTCTTTTACAGCGACAATTTTTCCGTAGATACCGCCGATAGTGAGAATTTCATCACCGATTTTAGTAGCATCGAGCATCGCCTTTTCTTCCTTCTGCTTTTTCTTCTGCGGACGGATAAGAATAAAGTACATTGCCACTACCATTAAAGCGAGCATAATAAGTGACGGCCAAATGCTTGTAGAGCCTGTAGGTGTTGTTTCCATTAAAATATTGAACATTTTTAAACCTCCAAAAACAATATAATCACATTATAGCAAAATTAACCTATCATTTCAAGATAAAATTTCATTGTTCACATAAATTTAATCTTTTATATTCTTACATCTATAACACCTTTGCAAGATTTGTAAAAATCTTCAAAACTATCGTTATCGAGATTTTCTCTTATTTTTTCCATTAAAGTGTTATAAAACCATAGATTGTGCATAACGCAAAGTCGCATACCGAGCATTTCACCGCTTTTAAGCAGATGTCGGATATATGAACGGCTGTACTTTTGGCACACAGGGCAATCACATTTATCATCAAGCGGACTTTCATCGAGTGTGTATTTTGCATTGTTAAGGTTGATTATACCGCTCCAAGTGAAAATCTGACCGTGACGCGCATTTCTGCTCGGCATAACACAATCAAACAAGTCAACACCTCTGCGCACCCCTTCAAGAATGTTCATTGGTGTGCCTACTCCCATTAAATAACGGATTTTGTCTTTTGGTGCATACGGCTCAACTTCTTCGATTATTTCGTACATAACCTCTGCGGGTTCTCCAACAGCAAGACCGCCGATAGCATATCCGTCGAGATTCATATCTGCAATCTGCTTCATATGTTCAATACGAAGATCCTTAAAAGTTGCACCCTGATTGATACCAAACAGCAGCTGTTCTTTATTGATCGTGCGGTCAAGACTGTTAAGTCTCGCCATCTCTTTTTTGCATCGCTCCAACCATCGAGTTGTGCGTGCAATCGACTCTTTTGCATATTTGTACTGTGCAGGATTTTCAACACATTCATCAAATGCCATTGCAATGGTAGACGCTAAATTCGACTGAATTTGCATACTCTCTTCAGGTCCCATAAAAATTTTATGACCGTCAATGTGCGATGCAAATGTGACGCCTTCTTCTCTGATTTTGTTAAGTTTAGAAAGCGAAAACACCTGAAATCCACCTGAATCGGTGAGAATAGGACCGTTCCATCCTGTGAATTTGTGCAGTCCGCCCATTTTGTGCACAACTTCATCAGTCGGGCGCAAATGCAGATGATAGGTATTGCAAAGTTGGACTTGACATTTCAAGTCTACAAGGTCGTGAGCCGAAACGCCGCCTTTAATTGCGCCGCAAGTTGCAACGTTCATAAATGCCGGTGTTTGAACAGTACCTCTGTTTGTGATAAACTCGCCACGGCGAGCACTATTTTCCTTTTTTAGAAGTTTATACATAAAATATCCTTATAAATTAAATTTTACGCTTTGAAATAGCATTTACAAAGCTATAAATAGACGGGGATAGGACAATATTTACAAGCAATTCAACAATAAAATTAACCCCTGCGCATCCAATAATAACGAAATATACAAGTGAGGATGTATCGTTAACAAATGCGGTGTTTGCAGATAAAGGTGCAGCGAGTACTGTCAGTGTACCGAGTACAAATATGCCTGTGTTAACTATCGGGGCTGCGGCAGATGCTAAAATTACACCAAGGTACTTATTTTTGTTAGATAAAGCCTTGAAAATAAGTGCAGAAATGAGTCCTGCTGCAGTCGCTTTAACAAGGCAAAGTAAAACAGTAAATATCGCAGATGAAGTTCCTGCCTGTAAAAGGTATGCGGTGAACGGATCAGCTCCTGTCAATCCTCCGATGACTGTAACCAAACCAAATACAAAGCCTAAAAACGCTCCGCCGTAAGGTCCAATCAACATACCGCCTACAACGATTGGAATGAGTACCAAACTAAAGCTAACAGGGCCTACTTTGATACTGCTGCCGACCATTTGTACAACCAAAACAATCGCCGTGAAAATCGCCGTTAGAGTCAGTCGTAACATTTTTTCTTTTTTCATAAATTACCTCCTGCTGCTGTTCTATTGAAGATACAGCGCAAATTAAAATATTTAAAAAATTATATATTCTTTTGATATATAATTTTTAATCCCTCAAGTAATAAATTATCGTCAACGATAATTTCCTTTTCGCAATGCTTGACAACCATTGAACACAAACCACCTGTACCTATTACAGTCGCACTTTCACCAAGCTGTTTTTCAATTCGTGTTATCATACCGTCGATCATTGATGCGCTACCGAGAACAAGTCCTGATTTCATACTGTCAACGGTATTTGAACCGATAGGACTTTTCGGCGCTTCGATAGAAATCCGGGGTAATTGAGAAGTTTTTGACGAAAGCGCATCGAGTGTAATGCCGATGCCTGCGCAAATTGAGCCACCCAAAAAGTTGCCCGATTTATCTACAACACTGATTGTTGTAGCAGTCCCTAAATCAAGTATAATACAGGGTAATTTGCATTTGGAGATTGCACCCACAGCACCTGCGACTAAATCTGCACCGAGTTGAGCGGGGTTGTCGATTTTAATATTAAGCCCTGTTTTAACACCGGGACCTACCGACATCGGTGCTTTACCGATAACCTTCTTGACCGCATATTTAAAAGCGTGGTCGACAACGGGTACAACCGAACATACAATACAATCGTCAATAGCATTTTCATCAATACTGTTTAACCGAAGTATATTGTATAAATC
>JAXJSX010000148.1:0-3646 GCA_036309925.1 Acutalibacteraceae bacterium
TATCAATTTTCATCGGGGTGTGTTCACCGTTGAAAACGATGCAATGCTCGTTGTAGTAAACATAGGGTGAATACTGCATAAACCAATCCGCACCGCAAATTTTGAACGGTACTGTACGGTGATTTTGGCGTGCGGGGTGGTTGAGTCTGCCGGCGTAACCGACATTTTCTTTGCAAAGCAGACATTTCGGGTAGCCGCTCGGCTTTGCTTTGCCTGCAGCTGCAATCGCTTTCGGATCTTTTTCGGGTTTTGATAAATTAACGGTGATGTCTAAAGTACCGTATTCCGTTTGCGTCTGCCATTTCATATCTTTTGCAATGCGGTATCTGCGGATATAGTCAGTGTTTTGCGAAAAATCGTAGTACCAGTCGGTAGCGTCTTTCGGGGAGCATTTGTATAATGCTTCAAATTTATCGGCAATTACAGACGGCGCAGGCGTGATTGCGCCCATAAGTTTAGTATCGAACAAATCACGGCTGACGATGGATGTGCTGTCGATAATCCCCTTTTCGCCTGCGTAATTGATTAAATCAGATAAAATTTCTTCAAGCGGACGAGTTTCGGTAATTTCGCACTCCTCATATTCTTCAACACCGAGAATTTCTAAAAGTCGGTTTGTTGCCCAAATTTCATCTCTTTTGTCAATAATTCCGGTGCGCTGTGCATATGCTACAAGCTCACCAATGTTTTTGCTAATCATATGTAAAACTCCTAAAAATAATAATCCCAATTAAATATATCATACAATAAAAAATTTTTCAACTATTTTTACAAAAAACTCTTTATTTTTTGCGAAGAATGTTGTATAATGAATAAAAAAGGAAAGGGTTTGTTAATCATGGGAAATATCTGGCACGATGTAAGTTCTGATAGAATCAGCCCGACTGATTTTATCGCAGTAATTGAGATTGAAAAAGGTTCAAAAAACAAGTACGAGCTCGACAAGGAAACGGGTGCGATCATCCTCGATCGTATTCTGCACACATCCACCCACTATCCTGCAAACTACGGCTTCATCCCCAAAACATACGCTGATGACGGGGACCCGCTCGATGTTTTAGTTCTTTGCTCAGAAAGAATAAACAGTATGAGTTTAGTTCGATGCTATCCCATCGGCGTAATCAGAATGATTGATTCCGGTCATATGGATGAAAAAATCATCGCAATTCCCTACAACGATCCAAACAATAATATGTACAAAGACATCAGCGAACTACCGCATCATATTTTCAGCGAAATGCGCCATTTCTTCTCTGTTTATAAGACTCTCGAAAACAAGGAAACTGTTGTTCACGAAGCAGAGGGTGCAAAGGTAGCGCAGGAAGTTATCAGAAGCTGTATTCAGTTGTACAAAGATAAATTTGGCGAATAAACTTAAAAAATCTCCGTTACAAAGCGGAGATTTTTTTAATTACATCAACCTTTACTACTCGGTGGGAGTCGATTTGAATAACCTTTACAGCCAGGTTCTCAAAGGTGAAACTATCATCTTTTTCGGGAATTTTACCGAGTTGTTCCATCACCCAACCGCTTAGTGAAATACTTTCGGTTTCGATGTTGACATCGAAAAACTCGCTGAAATCCTCCATATTAACGGTGCAGTCGACTATGTAATGATTGTCTGAAATTTGTTTATAATCCTCAACGATTTCGTCGTGTTCGTCCCAAATCTCACCGACGAGTTCTTCCAAAATATCTTCCATTGTAACAAGGCCGCAAGTTCCGCCGTATTCATCAAGCACGACCGCAACATGAGTTTTGTGCTTTTGGAGCATTTTGAGTAAATCGTCAAGTCGTTCTGACTCCTGCACAAAAAGCACGGAAGTTATCATCTCTTCAAGCGGTTTTTGGGTAATACCGCCCCCGACATAAAAATCTTTCTGGTGAATAACACCGATGATGTTGTCGATATTGTCCTTATAAACAGGCAGTCGCGAGAATTTTGTCTGCGAAAAGGCTTTTGCGATTTCTTCTTTATCAGCATCAACAGACACTGCTTCAATATCAACTCGGTGGGTTAAAATATCCTCTGCTTTTCTGTCGGAAAACTCGATTGCATTGCGGAGTAGATCGCTTTCGTCGCTGTCGATACTGCCGTCCTGCTCAACCTCATCAACGAGCATAAGCAGTTCTTCCTGCGACATTTTTGTGTCGTTTTGCACTTTAAACACCTTTGAAATGAGTTTTTTCCAAAGTGAAAACAGAAAATTCAGCGGTGTTAATAAAAATATAAGTGTTTTTATCATCGGGCTTGAAAACATCGCAAACCGCTCAGGGCAGTCTTTGGCGATGCTTTTCGGAGATATTTCACCGAATATAAGCACGATAACAGTGACAACAGCAGTTGATATTGTTGCACCGATGTCGCCGTAGAGATTAACGAAAACCACCGTACCCAAAGACGCAAGCAGAATATTTACGATATTATTTCCGATTAAAATCGTTGAAATCAGTTTATCGTAATTGTCAGACAAATTCAACGCAAGTTGCGCTTTTTTGTTGCCCTTCTCAGCAATAGTGTTAAGGCGGGTTTTATTAAGTGATGAAAATGCGGTTTCGGTTGCCGAAAAATACGCAGATAAAACCACGCACACAAGCATTATAATAATTTGAACAGTCATTTTTACTCCTTAAACTCAAGATAAACGCAAAAAAGCAGAGCCGTCCGACTTTGATTGCCGACGAATCTGCTTTAAATTTATGAAATTGGGAACAGCGCCGTAAAGCTACTGTCACTTTCCATTAGGTGAACTCCCTTTCATACGGTTTTGAGTGTATTATAGCACAGTTTTTAAAATTAGTCAAGGCTAACAGTTATGACTTTTTCTTTAGATTGTACTGCCATTTCAACACCGCAACACTGAGTATGATTATATATCCAACAATACTCAGCATATCGGGAACTTGGTCTAAAAATAAAAATCCGAGTATAGCGGCGATGACGACTTGAGTATAATCGAAAACCGAAATTTCTTTCGCAGGTGCGTTTTTATATGCGGCGGTGATGCAAAATTGACCGCCTGCAGCGCTCACACCTGCCATTACGAGCGAAAGAGTCTGCTCAAATGTCATTGGGGTGAAATTAAATATCAAACTCGGTAGTAACGCAATGCTCGAAAATGCTGAGAAAAACAGTACAATCACAGGCCCTTTTACGCCGTTTGACTGAAGTTGGCGAACAAATGTATATGCAAGCCCTGCACACATTCCGCCGATAACGCCCGCAATCGCCGGGATAATCTCCATTGAAAAGGTGGGTTTGATTACGAATAAAGCGCCGATGAATGCGACTATTACAAACGTCCATTCGTAGCGGTCGGCAATCTCTTTTAAAATGAAAATTGAGAAAATTACCGCAAAAAACGGGGATAGTTTATTGAGCAATGACGCATCAGAGATGGTGAGTTTGTCTATTGCGTAAAAGTTGCAGATAATTCCGATAAGTCCGAAAGCGGAGCGCAGTAAAAGTCCTGCGTAGTTACCTTTTGCGGTTTTCACGCAACCGCGGTCTTTCATCACAACAAACAGCGCAAATACAGTGGCGACCGCGTTTCTGAAAAACGCTTTTTGCATAGTGGGCACATCGCCGCCGAGTTTTACAAATAAATTCATCAGTGCAAAGAAAAATGCCGCACCGAGTATGAAA
>JAXJSX010000149.1:0-1653 GCA_036309925.1 Acutalibacteraceae bacterium
ATTGCAGATTGAATATCTTGATTTAATCAACGGTCTGTTTATGGATGTAAACCCCATTCCTGTTAAAGAAGCTATGAATCTTATGGGTTACAATGTCGGTGAATGCAGATTGCCTCTTTGCAATATGCTTCCTGCACAGGTAGAAAATCTTAAAAAGATTATGGCAAAGCACGGACTTTTAAAATAAGATATAGTGAAAGGAAATCAAGGTTTGATTAAAATTTTATTAGTAGGCGCAAACGGTAAAATGGGCCGTGTAATCGCTGAATGTGTTAAAAATCGCGAGGGATGCGAAATTGCTTGCGGCGTCGATAAAGCAGACGTTTCCGCACAATTCCCTGTTTACACTGATATTGCAGATGTAAAAGAAACAGTCGATGTAATTATCGACTTTTCACACCCAAGTGCGCTTGATGACATTTTAAATTTTGCATCCGCTAAAAATATCCCGACTGTACTTGCAACCACCGGATATAATGACAGCGAGATTGAAAAAATCAATTCAGCATCTAAAAGAATACCGATTTTCTTCACATATAATATGTCGATTGGTGTCAATTTGATTGCTGACCTTGCAAAGCGTGCAGCGGCAATTTTGGCTGACGATTTTGATATTGAAATCGTTGAGGCTCATCACAATCAAAAGATTGACGCGCCGTCAGGCACTGCAATGATGCTTTATGATGCTGTCACTTCTCCGCTTGATGACGAGTACTACCCCGAATACGATCGCCATTCTCACCGCAAAAAGCGTGAGAAAAAGGAAGTCGGTATGCACGCAATCAGAGGCGGAACTATCGTTGGTGAGCACGAAGTGATTTTTGCGGGAAGAGATGAAATCATCAAACTTTCACATTCTGCACGATCCAAAGAGATTTTTGCAACAGGCGCTGTGAACGCTGCTATGTTTATGTGCGGTAAAGATGCCGGACTTTACAATATGTCAGACCTTGTTTCCTCGAAATAATCTTGCAAAGGGTGTTTCGTGTGTTTGACTCTGTATTCGCAAAAGAGGATGTAACGCTTGTAAACATTGAACATATCCCAACTGATACCGCATTTTTAGGTGAACTTTTCTGTGCACTCGGGGATAGCGGTGTAAATGTCGATATGATTTGCCGTCCGACCGATTATTCGTGCAACAGCGAACTTTCGTTCACCGTTGACGATACCGATTTAATCCCTACTTTATCGGTAGTCGGCGGTTTTAGTGAAAAGTATAAAAGGTTGACCTGTTCATTTTCTGCAGGCAACTGCAAACTGTCAGTAAAGGACAGCAAAATGGCTGATATGCACAGCATTTGCGGCCTGTTTTTCAAGGCATTAGCAAAGGCGAATATTGAAATCCTGCTTGTAACTACCGACTACGATGAAATTTCGGTATTGCTTAATTGTTGTGACCTGAGAAAAGCAGTTTATAAAATATCTACCCTATAAATTAAACTTGCCAAAAAATTTTGGCAAGTTTTTTTATTTTTCCTGTTGACAAATTGAAATGTTTGTGATATCATTATGATATCAACCGAAAGGAGAAAATGATATGGAAGAAAAAATTATTAGTAAACGAAAAAACGGTATGGTAGTATTGTTATTTACCTCACTGCTCTATTTAGCAGCGATTGCGGCAACGGTTTTTGGCGGAATTATGGTTGA
>JAXJSX010000150.1:0-1619 GCA_036309925.1 Acutalibacteraceae bacterium
AAACAAAGCCTGCTCACCCCCGGCGACAACAATCTTAAATCAGCCGTTTACTCCGTTTTAGGTAGGGACTTTGCAAACACTTTGTTACCTTGCGACTACGAACTTGACGGTGTGCGAGTCAGCGGTTTTGTAACAAAACCTGAACTTTCCCGAAAAAATTCGAGTATGCAGTTTTTCTTCCTTAACGGCAGATTTATTAAAACGGTTACAGGCGTGAGTGCTTTAAAACAAGCATATAAAAACGAGATTATGTCAGACAGACGACCGGGTTGCGTTTTAAATATTCAGATGCCGTGTACTGATACCGATGTAAATGTTCATCCTGCGAAAATTGAGGTTAGATTTTCCGATGAATCTCGTGTTTTCCACGCGGTGTATTATGCGGTCAAATCCGCATTGTCTGCAGATAAAACCAACATCTCTTTGGATAGTGAACAAAAAATCAAAGAACTCACAAAACCCGCAGAGCCGAAGTTTGTTCAACTCAATTTAGATACCGATTTTGGCACTGCGCCGCCTTCAAAAAGTACTGCTGTAAATAATGATCATAATAACGACTACGATTTTTCATCTTTAAAACTTTCTGACAGCCATACAGAATTTTTCAGTCCTGAAATGGTTTCACCCAAGAAAGTTGATGTTAATATAGAGTTTGAGGATGTTTTCGTTCCTACTCCACAACCTCCCCCTCCCCCTGCGCAACCCAAATTACCGGATTACCGCATCATTGGCGAAGCGTTTTTAACCTATATCATCGTTGAAATTGACGATAAATTGCTTTTAATCGACAAGCATGCGGCACACGAGAGAATATTGTTTGAAAAACTCTCAAAGAATGCAAAACAGCACGAACAACAGTTGCTTATTCCCGTTGAAATCGAACTTAATTCCGATGAATTTGAAGCGGTTTTGAAAAGTGTCGACAGCTTTGCAAAACTTGGCTTTGAAATCGAAGAGAGCGGTACGAAATCGGTGCTTGTCAGAAGCGTACCTATGACACTCGGCAACCGAGATGTAAGGGAAGTTATTTTAGAGAGTGCAGGTAAACTCACATCAGGTATGACTGATTTAACCCCGGAGTTTATTGATTGGCTATATCATTCAATGTCTTGTCGTGCCGCAATCAAAGGCGGGGATAAAACCGATATTTCCTTTTTGAATGAAATTGTAAAACAGGTATTTACAAATGACGATATAAAGCGTTGCCCGCACGGCAGACCGATTATAATCGAACTCACTCGTGACGAAATCAAAAGGCGGTTTGGCAGAACATGATAAAAACCGTTGTAATTTTAGGACCTACTGCGTCAGGCAAAACCGCACTATCCGTTGAACTTGCAAAACAGTTTGACTTTGAGATCATCTGCGCTGATTCAATGCAGATTTATTCAGAACTCAGTATCTCCACCGCCCGTCCTACTGTTGATGAAATGTGCGGTGTACCGCACCACTTGTTCGGTACAGTAAGTGTAAAACAAGAATACTCGGTTGCGGACTACTGCGAACAGGCTGGCAGTATCATCAAAAATCTGCACCGAAACGGTATTAAACCTATGCTTTGCGGCGGCACCGGGCTTTACATTGACTCGCTGATTAAGGGTACTGATTTCAGTCAGTCG
>JAXJSX010000151.1:0-1698 GCA_036309925.1 Acutalibacteraceae bacterium
CGCCTGTGTTTAACGTCGGCAGTAGCGGTACTGACAGCGAGGGCAGAGAACTTAAAACAGTTACGATCGGTCTTAATTTGACCACAATGAAAAATTATGCCCAGGAAAACGCAAAATTCCAAACATTTACACCAAAAGAAAAGGCAAAATTACTCCAAAAATCTTTAGACGGATTTTATGAGCATTATATGCAAACAGGTACTACACCGAAGTTTTCCGCAGGTAAAGGCTTGGCAGAAGCGGTTAAGTTAAAAACCGCGGTCAAATTGAATATTTCGTTTGCGCTTTGCTATCAGGGCAGTTATTATGTAGACGATCAAACAGGTGACTGGATGTTTGTATCACATCTCGTTGTTGCAGGATTTGGCGGTAAACTTTCCATCAGCGTTCCGTTTACTTTCTTCTACATTCCCTGCTTTACATACATCACTTTCGGACTGCAAGCAAATATTTTTGTAGGTACTTTCCCAAACAAAAATGCCGAGACGGGTGAAACGGTAGCGCTCACATTAACTCAACTTGACGATGCCGAACTGTCACATATACAGGGCGTTTATGAAATCGGTGGCGAGATTACATTCGGTCTTGGTATCGGATTTGACGGAATAGTTTCCGCATCGGGTAATATTACTGCCGCACTTGATGTACAGTTTAACGACTTTTTGCGTGGCGTTGTAAATCTCGGTATGTCGGGCGGTGTGTCAGTCGAATTCTTAATTTTCAAGTATTCTTGGTCGGAACAGTTCTTAGATGTTGAACTTTATAATTCACTCGCAGACAATCCAAGCACACTTCAGGCCGTGCGTTCTTCATTCTCGAATAATGTACTTCGCAATACTAAACTTTCGGATATGTCGCTTGAAACCGCAACCGACAAAAACGACTTAAATGTAACCGCAATGCTTGCGAGCGGTGAGAATGTCATTGCAAATTCGAGCACACTCGCATCTCCGTCGGTAACACAGATCGATGAAAACCGCTATATGATAACAGCCGTGGTTGCTGTGGACAGTCAAATCACAGGAAAGAAAACGCATAGACTTTACTATATGATTTATGACAATTCTACTGAAACTGTCACCGAGGAAGGCTTTGTGCTGAATAAGTTCATAAGCGATATTTCAGCAAGATACGCTGACGGTATGGTAGCGTCACAGCAGTTAGATAATCTCGACAGCGATGTTATACTCACCGACTGCGGTGATGACATTTTAATCACCTGGACAAAACTCAAAAATCAAATTACCGATACAACAGATAATCTCGAACTTATTAAATCAATCGGTGTCGCTTCGATTTACTACAATAAGTCAACCGGCAAATTCCACGATTACAGTATGATCGTGTCTGATAAGGCTCGCGAAATCTACATCAATCCCAAAGTCGCTTATGATGAAGATACAGGACTTACACAGATGTTCTATGAAAAAATGGACGTTACAGGCGTCACACTCGATACAACAGTTGAAGAATTACAAAATCTCCCGACAACTCTCGCTACAAGATATATAAACGCAAACGAAACTTTGCGTTCGTGGTCTGACGAAACCGTTATCGCGCTTAGTGAAAATGCACTCAACTACTACGATGTCCACGGTACAGACGGTAAAATTATGCTTTCGTTTGTCGGCAGTGCAAAGAAAGGCTTCACACTCGAAGATATTTCGGATTTTGAGTACGATGAAGATTTCAATGCAG
>JAXJSX010000152.1:0-15241 GCA_036309925.1 Acutalibacteraceae bacterium
GTTTAAAATGATGGTAAATTTAATGAAAAATCATTTTGTTGTGGATTAAATTTTCACTGTGCACATTATATTGTGTAGAAAAAAGTATGCTATATTTTTAGAAAAAATATAGTACAATCATAGAAAATTTTAAGTAAATACGCACAAAAAATATCACTATTTGACAAGAAAACCTCCTACATTTGTGATAAACTTTGTTGTACAATAAGGCTAAAAATGCGGTAATTATGTGAAGATGTTACAAAAGCGTGTTCATTTTCTTGTAACAATTTCACAAAATTCCCGTCATTTTCGGGCGACCGAAAAATTAAAAAATGTTAAAATTTTTTAAGAAGTCTTAAATTTTTTGATTTACTGACCGACTGAGTAAACCAAAATGCCAAAAAATCATTAAAACAGGGAGAAATGTGCAATGAAAAGATTATTTGCATCAGCGCTCGCACTCTTGATGGCTTGTTCAGCGCTCACAGTTACTGCGTCTGCGGAAAGCAAAACGACAGGAACTGTCGAACTCGTTGAAGAAAAAATCGAGTACAAAGAGCACGCAGAGTACAGCGACTACCTTGAGAGTTGGACGGACTTGCCGTCAGCCAAGGCAGACCTTGTACTTGACGCATCTATGATCACAAACAAATCGGCGGATGTTGAAATTCGCAAAGATTACGACGGGGTTGCAGGCGACTCGGTTTATACCGGCGAAGAAAGCTCGGTTACATACCAATTCAATGTCCCGGCAACAGCCCTTTACAACATCTTTGTTGAGTATCACACCGAAGAAGGCAAGAACGTATCCATTCAGCGTGCGTTTTATGTCAACGGCGAACTGCCGTTTGACAAAGCAGGTAATGTCAAACTCAATCGCGTTTGGGTTGACGAAACCGGCACATCAGACGGCTCCTTTGAGAAGGACGCATACGGCAACGATATTCGTCCCTCACAGGTTGAGAACTTCTGCTGGACTTCAATGTACGCTTACGATTATTTAGGATACGATGTGGCTCCGCTTAAATTTGCATTTAAACAGGGTGTTAATACACTCGAAATTCAGTCGGTTAAGGAACCTGTCACTATCTCAAAAATCGTCTTAAAGCCTGTTTTAGAGATTCCGTCTTACGCTGATGTCAGCGCACAGTACACTTCTCAGGGTTATCAGAAATACAGCGGTGAAGAAATCATCGTTGAAGCAGAGGATGCTTTGAGAAAGTCTGATCAGACACTCTATCCGTCAGCAGACACTTCGTCGGTATCAACATCACCGACTGAAAACTTCAAGCAGATCATCAATATGGTCGGCGGTTCAAGATGGGCATCAGCACAGCAGTCGGTTACTTGGAATGTAAATGTACCGCAAAGCGGTCTTTACAAACTCAACATTAAGTTCAGAAAGAACTTAAATCAGGGTATGCTTTCATCAAGAACACTTTTTGTCAACGGCGAAATTCCGTTCAAAGAGGCCGAGGCAATCAGTTTCTCTTACGAATCTGATTGGGCTATTGCTAACATCACCGATGATAACGGCGAGCAATGCTATATATATTTAAATGAAGGCGACAACCAACTTTCGCTTATGGTAACACAGGGCGTTCAAGGTCAGTATGTACAGCAGGCATCAAAGGCTCTGTCTGAACTCAACGATATGTACCGTAAAATCATTATGGTTACGGGTTCGTCACCTGATAAAAACACCGACTACAAACTCGATAAGCTCCTGCCGGATGTTATCGAAAATATGGCAACACAGGCAGATGCGCTCGACGCAGTCGTTGAAGGTATCACTGCGTACACCGGCCAAAAGGGTTCGGACTTTAGTTCGTTCACCACACTGGTCTATCAGATGCGTGAGTTCAATAAGGATCCTGACCTTATCGGTAAACAGCTTTCCTTATTCAAAACCAACATCGGTTCACTCGGTACTTGGATCAACGGTGCAGGCGGCTCACCTCTCGAAGTTGACTACATCTCCGTATCAGCTCCGGACGGCGACAAAAAGTCTGTTAAACCGGCAACTAAGAATTTCTTTGCAGACCTTTCGTACGGCGTCACAAAGTTCATCGGCTCGTTCGTCATCGACTACGACTCAATCGGTAATATGACTAAAGACACCGATTCCGAAAAAACCGTTGATGTTTGGATTTCATCAGGCCGTGACCAGTTGCAGGTGTTGCGTGGAATGATCAACGATTCCTACACAAAAGAAACAGGTAACGAAATTAACCTTTCGCTTGTAAACATCACCGCACTCCTTTCCGCAACCGTTGCAGGTATCGGTCCGGATGTTGCACTCGCAACCCCGAAAACCGAGCCTATCAACTTTGCACTCCGTGGTGCGTGCGTTGATTTGACTCAGTTCGATACATATAATGAAGTCATAAAACGCTTCTCTGAAGAAGCAATCGTTCCTGCGGTTTATGACAACGGTGAAAAGAAAGGCGTCTACGGTCTGCCGGACACCCAGCAGTATCAGGTAATGTTCTACCGTAAAGACATTTTGTCTGAACTCGGCCTTTCAGTTCCGAAAACTTGGGACGATGTTATCAATGTAATCACCGTTCTTAATAAAAACAACCTTGAATTCGGTCTCCCGATTTCAACGACACTCGACCCGTCAGGCGGTATTCTCACTTTCTACGCACTGCTTCTCCAAAACGGCGGTAAACTCTATCTCGACGATCAGACAGGTACCGACCTTTATACACAGGAAGCAACCAATGCGTTCAAGATTTGGACAAACTTCTATTCAAACTACGAATTACCGGTTACTTACGATTTCCAAAACCGTTTCAGAACAGGTGAAATGCCGATTGGTATCTCAAGTTACCTGCTCTACAACACACTTGTTGTAGCTGCACCTGAAATCAGCGGTCTTTGGGACTTCACAACCATCCCCGGCACAATTCAGGAAGACGGTTCACTTAATGTTTCAAACGCACTCTCAACTACATACACAATTATGCTTGAAGACTGCGAACAAAAACAACTCGCTTGGGAGTTTATGGATTGGTGGACATCTACCGGCGCACAGGCTCAGTACGGTAAGGAGCTCGAATGTGTAATGGGTCCGTCAGCGCGTTACAACACCGCAAACAACGAAGCATTTGCACAGCTTCCGTGGACAAACAAAGAGTTAACAAAACTCAACGAACAGTTAAGCCACGCATATGCAATCCCCGAAATCCCCGGTAGTTACTTCTTAACCCGTCACATCAACAACGCTTTCTTCTCGGTTGTAAACCAAGACACCGACCCGAAAGATACCTTGATGGACTACGCTAAGACTATCGACGAAGAAATCGTGAAGAAACGCGCCGAGTTCGATTTGTACACCGGCGTTGAAGAATAAGATAAGGAGGTACAGTTTAAATGAAAGATTCAACCTTGGCGGCGCCGCCTAAAAAACTGCGCGAACGCGCAACGCTGAAAAAGCGTTTTAAACAGAATTGGGACTGCTATCTCTACTTAGCTCCCTACGGAATAATTTTCTTCATCTTTACAATTCTCCCCGTTCTCATTTCAATCGTATTGAGTTTCACCTACTTTAACATTCTCGAACCGCCGGAGTTTATCGGTCTTGACAACTATATGAATATGCTTGCCAACGACGATATCTTCTTAAAGTCCTTGCAGAACACTTTGCTTATCGCTTGTATCACCGGCCCTGCCGGCTACATCGGCGCACTGTTGTTTGCGTGGCTCATCAACGAACTTTCACCTGTTATGCGTGCAATTATGGTAACCGTGCTGTATGCACCGTCACTCTCAGGTGGTGCTATCGCAGTATGGCAGGTAATGTTCTCAGGTGACGCATACGGCTGGGCAAACGGTATGTTGCTTGATATGGGACTTATCGACGAGCCAATCCAGTTTTTGACCGACACTAAATATATGATTTGGATTTGCATCCTTATCCAAATTTGGATGTCGCTGGGTGCAGGCTTCCTTTCAAATGTCGCAGGTTTCCGTTCACTCGACCGTTCACAGTACGAGGCAGGCTATGTTGACGGTATCTCTAACCGTTGGCAAGAACTTTGGTTCATCACTCTTCCGGCAATGCGCCCGCAGATGATGTTCTCTGCTGTAATGAGTATCACAAGTGCGTTCACAGTTGGTTGGATTTCAACCGCACTCTTCGGTAACCCGTCAACTGATTACGCAGTACATACAATCATCAACCATATGGAAGACTACGGTAACACCCGTTTTGAAATGGGTTATGCGTGCGCAGTTGCGACCGTGCTGTTTGTCACAATGGTTGCACTCAACCAACTTATCCAAAAAATGCTGAGAAAGGTGGGACAATAAAATGGCGAAAACAAAAGTTGCCGGTCAAGTTGATGTCGACAAGCTTAAAGCCTCTAAAAAGGTATTCAACCCGGGTCCCGGCCGTTCTCGTTGGGGTAACATTCTAAACTTCCTGTTTATCTGCCTTGTCGGCGTATTTATGTTGTTCCCGCTTTTATACATTATAAACAATGCGTTCAAACCGCTCGACGAACTGTTTATGTTCCCGCCGAACTTCTTTGTACGCAACCCAACATTCGATAACTTCACAAACATTTCAGTGCTTATGAGCGAGTCGTGGATTCCGTTCTCGCGTTACGTGTTCAACACCTTGTTTATCACCGCTGTTGCAACATTTTTCCACATCGTGTTAGCATCCCTTGCGGCGTATGTACTTGAAAAGCGTGACTTCCCCGGCGCAAAACCGATATTCAAAGTAATGGAAATCTCACTTTTGTTCACCACAACCGCAACTGCAATCCCGAGCTACATCATTATGTCGTATCTCGGTATGATTGACACCTCTTGGGCACTTATCGTACCTTATGTCGGCTCGACTATGGGTCTGTACCTTATGAAACAGCACTTATCCTCGACCGTTCCGAATGCACTTTTGGAAGCAGCGCGTATTGACGGTGCAAGCGAACTTCGTATTTTCGCATCTATCGTAATGCCGCTTGCAAAACCCGCTTGGCTGACTATGATGATGTTCGCTGTACAGTCAATGTGGACACAACAAGGTGCATCGCAAATCTTCTCAGAGGCTAAAAAGCCGCTGACTTACGCATTAAACCAGATCGTAACCGGTGGTGTTGCGCGTGCAGGCGCAGGTGCTGCGGTACAGTTGATACTTATCACACCGCCGATTTTGATGTTCGTACTGATTCAGTCACAAGTACTTGATACTATGGCTTCATCAGGTATGAAAGACTAAAAAAGGAGGAGAGCGAATTGAAAAAAATGATTTCAAAAGTGTTTGCAGTCGCGCTTGTTGTAATGACAGCGGTTGCCGCACTCCAAGTCCCCGCATCCGCGGCATCGGCATACTCCTCCTATGTATACGATAACGCACAGAGCTTCTACTATGCTGCCCCCGAAGCCTCAGGCTTCACCCGCGTTGTCGATGTAAAAGACATTGTCGGTGCAGACGGTAAAAATCTCCAGCGTCTTCAAGAGCCGTCTGACATTCACGCATCATACGACAATAAACTTTACATAACCGATCCGAAAACTAACAGAATTGTGGTACTCACCGATGACTACAAGTTTGTAACGGAAATCACCACCTTTAAAAACACAATCGTGAATTCCGACGGTACTACAGTAACCATTGACGACACTTTCACCGAGCCGCAGAGCGTTTTCGTTGACAAATCCGACGGCAGCATCTACATCTGCGACAGTAAGGGTGTAAATCAGAACAATGTACCCGACGATTACGCCGCAAAAATTGATCCGTCAGTTGCAAGCGGCCGTATCGTTCAGCTCGATAAAAATTACAATTTAGTTCGTGTAATTTACAATGTTGAGTCACAGGTACTCCCCGAAACTTTCTCGTTCCAGCCGACAAAAGTCGCAGTTGACTCAATCGGCCGTATCTTCGTTGTATCATACGGATTCAACCAAGGTCTTGTTGAACTTGATGTAAACGGCGGATTTGTACAGTGCTTGGGCGCACCCGACGCTACATTTACACTCTTTGAAGAAATCCAGCGTATGTTCGCAACCGAAGAGGAACTTGCAAATATGCGTGATTTCACCGCAACCGAATACAACAACCTCGACATCACCGAAGATGACTTCATCTACGCAACAATCGACGCTTACGAAACCTCAGAAGAGGCGCTCGAAACCAAGTTTGTTCAGAAGTTGAACGCTAAAGGTAATGACGTATTGATCACACAGCAGGAATTACCGCCTTACGGTGATTATGAAGATTTAAAAGACGGCGAATATACCGGCCCGTCGAAGATTTGCGATGTTGCATCGCTTGATTGCGGTATGTATGCAATCCTCGACAGAAACCGTTGCCGTGTGTTCGTATATAATAATGAAGGTCAAAACCTTTTCGAGTTCGGCGCACCCGCTGACTATTCCGACAAATACATTAAATCATATGTTGACGGTACTTTACAGCGCCCGGTTGCAATGGACTGGATTGGCAACACCTGCTTTGTACTCGACGGCGATAAGAACACCATCAACGTGTTTGATTTGACTGAGTACGGCGAAAAGATTTTTGAAGCAACCAAACTGCACTACCTCAACGATTACGATGCAGAGGGCGTGCTTTGGGAAGAAATCTTAAAACTCAACAACAACTCAGCCGCTGCGAAAAACAGTCTTGGTATGGTTGCATACCGTCAGGAAGACTGGAACACAGCAATGAGTTACTTCAAGCAGACTTACAACACCGAAAGTTATTCAAAGGCTTACAAATACTGGCGTAAGGACGCTATTGAAGAAAACTTCCTTATGGGACTGGGCGTGATCATCCTCGCAGTTGTTGTTATAATTGTAGCGAAAAAACTTTGGAAAAAGTTTGTACCTGTAGCGGAAGAAAAATCGTATCGCGGACAGGTCGGCTATGCGACAACGCTGATGACTCACCCGTTGCACGGATATTGGGAACTCGCGCGTGAAGGTCGAGGAGGACTTGCCGCGGCGAACACAATCTTAATCCTTGCAATGATTGCAAGCCTTGTACAAGCAAGATTTACAGGTTTCGCATTCGATCCGACAGCTGAAACCACAAACATTGTAATGGAATTTGCAAAACTTCTCGGTCTTGTACTCCTTTACAGCGTGTGCAGCTGGTGCGTAACCGCACTTATGAGTGGTGAAGCAGGATTTAAAACAATCTACATCAGCACCTGCTACGCACTCACCCCGATGATTATCTTCTACCCGATTTCAATCGTACTTTCAAATGTAATGGCACTTGACGAAGGCAACCTTTACAGCCTGTTCGTAATTGTAGGTTTGGCTTGGACTTTAGGACTTGTTTTCTTCGGAACAATGCGTATCCACGACTACTCACTCGGTAAGGCAGTCGGCGTTACTGTAATTACAGTCTGCGTAATGATTTTGGTTGTATTCCTTGCGGTACTCTTTATCGCACTCGTTCAGCAGATGGTTGAATTCGGTACTACTATTTCAAACGAACTTGCAACGCGATAGGAAAGGAGAGATTTTGATGAAAAAATTTATGGCAGTATTGCTTAGTGCTGTAATGCTCACTTTGTCACTCTCCTCCTGTGGCGAAGCAAAGAGCAAAAATCCCGAGCGTCCCGATGATATTCCGATGCAGGAAACATCAGCGGTTGACCTCAACAACGAAACTTACACTCTTGTTAGTGAAAGCAATCAGTTAAAGCTCGAATTCAACGAACTTACCACTGATATTAAGGTGACAGACAAGTCAAACGGCTATGTTTGGTCAACTGAAACCGTGAATGACGACGGCTCTGTTTCCCGTGGTAACCTGTTCACACTCGACTACTACAACACATCGGGTGCGTCCACGATTTCCACATATTACAGTGCGGCTGACTCAATCGAAAAAGGTCAGTTCCGCTATGAAATTACCGATAACGGCGTAAAAGTCGTTTACGGCGTCGGCGACATTCAGTTTGCAATTAAATGCCCGCTGAAAATCACACTTTCGCGTGCTGAAAAATTCTTCGAGAAAATGACTGAAGATCAGCGTGCAACCTTCGATTACTACTATGCACTTGTATCTTTTGATGAGTCGATTGCAGAAACTCACCCTGAAGCTATGATCTATTCGAGCGAACTTTATTCTGAAGATGAAATCGCTACTCTTAAAAAGACATATTCGGGTGCGGTTGACGAGCCTTGCTACTATCCGTCAAACGGCATCGACTACTATGCAGTTTCTGAGTTAAACCCGATGTTTGCAGCACTCGGCTACACAGACGAAGATATGGCTATTGATAACAAGGGTTCAAATGTAATTATGAACCAGGCTGAATTCCAGGTTACAATGTACTACACTCTTGAGGGCGGTAAACTCAATGTCCGCATCCCCGAAAGTGAAATGTACAATCCTGAAATGTTCATTATCGACACACTCAAACTTCATCCGTCACTTTGCGACTTCCCCGCAGCACAACAGGGTTACTTCTTCCTGCCCGACGGCTCGGGTTCAGTTATGAACTTCACCAACGGCAAGGATGTCACTCGTTCTGACCCGGTCTACATCAATATGTACGGTGTTGACGCATCCCGTTATGTAGAAGAGAAAACCGCGAACTACAACGATCCGATTTTCCCGGTTTACGGTACATATGTGCAAAACGGTGACAATGTAAACTCAATGTTTGCAATCATCGAAAGCGGTGACGCATTCGCAGGCCTTACTGCTCGTTCATCTGATGAAGAGCGTACAAGAAACTCACTTGTTGCAGAATTCAGAATCAGCGAAAAATCCAAACTCGAAGGCTTCGGCTCAAGTGAAGACTCTTCAGAAGGCTACACAATTTATCAGTTCCAGAGATACCTCGGCGACATCAGCGTCAGCTACAACTTCTTAAACGGCGCAAACGCTGATTATTCGGGAATGGCGAAAGTTTACGAACAGTATCTGTTCGGCAGCACCACTCAAGGCGCATCCAAAGACTACTATTCAACAGTAGACCTTATCGGCTCGGTTAAAGGTACTGAAAACTTCCTCGGCGTATCGTACAATACTGACATCCCGCTTACTTCCTACGAACAGGCTCAGACAATCGTCAAGGATTTGCAGGCAAACGGTATGTCAAATCTCGGCGTCAAACTTTCGGGTTGGACAAACGAGGGTTACACCCACAGATACCTCGAAAAAGCTAAAGTTTCAAACGTACTCGGCGGTGAAGATGCGTTTAACTCGCTTATTTCATCAATCCGTGACAGCGGTGCGAAAGTGTACCCCGACGGTGATATTCAAGTCATTAAATGGAAGGGTGCCAAAAATGCTGATAGGGCAGAATCTTTGAACCGTATTGATGCTTCGCTTTCTGAATATGACGAACTCACGTTCCAGACATTCAATGAACAACACATTCTCAATATGAACGCTTTGAAACGCAACTTGAACGGTTACCTTGATTTAGTTTCAAAATACAACCTTTCAACCGTTTCAATCGGCAGTATGGGTGAACAGGTCAACGCCAACTACGAGCGTTCCGAAGATTATATGGAACGCCAGGAAACCCTTGAGAATTTAGAGGCGGTTATGAAAGAGAAGTCCGATGCAGGCTTTGAAATTATGGGTACAAACGGCATCGGTAAACTCGGCAAATATATGACTGTCATCAACGACCTGCCTACAAAGTCCGCTGAATACGATAAGTGCGACTATTCCGTACCGTTCGCAGCGATGGTATATTCGGGCCACACTGATTACACCGGCGGCATCATCAACCTGTCAAACAACGACAGACAAGATTTACTCCAGATGATTGAAAGCGGTGTCGGTGCACAGTTCCAGTTAACAGGTACATACTACGAAAAAATCTACGAAACAACTGCTTGGAGCTTATATTCAACCGTTTATGACGACATCAAGACCTTCGTGCTTGAAGATTATAACTACTTGAAAGATGCGTTAAGCTCAACATACGGTTATAAACTCACAAAACACGAAAGACTTGCAGACGGCGTATTCCGTTCAACCTACTCAAACGGAACATCAATCACCGTCAACTACAACAAAACCGCATACAATGCAAACGGCATTTCAGTCGAGGCAGAGGGATACGCAGTATCCACTGCCCCGGCAACTACAACACAGGGAGGTGCTAACTAATGGCTTCGACTACACAAACAAAACCAATGCCTGACTTCAAGCGCAAGAAACATTCTCTTGAGGCTAAACAGAGCAGATACGGCTACATTTTCACATTACCGTTCGTTATCGGTTGTATTCTGTTTGTCGGCTACCCGTTAGTATTGGCGATCCTATACAGTTTTTCAGATGTAACATTCGTGCCGGGCGAAGGTCTTTCAATGAGCAACTTCGGTATGCAGAATTATCACAGCATACTTTTTGAAGACATCGACTTTAAAACAAACCTGGTTAGTTCGCTTGGCGATATGCTTTTGAATGTCGTAACTGTTGTAATCTTCGCATTCTTTATGGCGAGTGTCCTTAACACTAAGTTCTTCGGACGCGGATTTGCCCGTTCCGTAATGTTCCTGCCGGTTATCATATCCTCAGGTGTTGTTGCAGCACTCACACAGGGTGACCTTGCAGAATCACTTATGTCGGGCGGCGACAGATTTGCATCGACCGGCGGCGAGCAAGTCACCTCGACTTTCGGTGAAATGTTGCTTGAAATGGGCATCGGCGACGGTCTTGTCAACTTCATTATGTCATCAGTTGACAGAATCGGCACAATCACTACTCTCGCGTCAGTTTCAATCGTAATCTTCATTTCCGGTTTGCAGTCGATTTCATCATCTGTCTACGAAGCGGCTTATATGGAGGGCGCAACTCCGTGGGAAACATTCTGGAAAATCAGTCTTCCTATGGTATCTCCGATGATCCTCGTATCAATCGTTTACACCGTAGTAGACTCATTCACATCCAACACCAACCCGACCATTTACACCATTCACAACTACATCACAAACAAGGGTGAATATGCAATCGCGTCGGCAATGGCAATCATATTCTCGTTGATAATTTTGGCGGTACTCGGAATTGTATTTGCGATACTTTCAAAGATTATCTTCTATCAAGACTAAGGGAGGGGACAAAAATGGCTACAATGACAAATTCACAACCCATGACTCCCGAAATGATGCGCAAAATCGCAAAACAGGCAAAGCGCAAAAAACAGGCAGGCAATGTCGTTATCTCGATTATCCGTTGGATTTTCTTGCTCGGCATGTGTTTCGTCGTACTTTTCCCGCTTTTCCAAAAAGTTATGATCTCGTTTATGTCAGTTGAAGATATGTACGACGCATCAGTTAGTTATATCCCGAAAAACTGGACATTATCGAACTATTGGAACCCGGAAGGCACTAATGCGTGGGACGGTTTAGGCGGCGCACAGACTTTCATCAACACCTTTATCCTCACACTCGTCTGCTCACTTTTGCAGGTTATCAGCGCAACTCTCGTTGGCTACGGTCTTGCGAGATTTAAGTTCAAGTTCGGTAAAGTTGTATTCGTATTCGTAATTATTGCGATGCTTCTGCCGCCGGATATGCTGTTTGCACCGCGTTTTTCAATGTTCTCAAACCTTGATTTAATCGGTACAACAATGATTCCGATGTTCTGCTTCGCGGCAACTTGTACAGGTCTGAAATGCTCGGTTTACATCTTCCTTATGCGTCAGTTCTTCAAAGGACAGCCTAAGGAACTTGAAGAAGCCGCATTCGTTGACGGCGCAGGCCCGTTCCGTACATTCGTGTCGATTATGCTCCCCGGTGCTTTCTCAATGATGGTAACAGTATTCCTGTTCTCATTCGTATGGCAGTGGCTTGACACATCGTACACATCCGTATTCTGTGCAGACATCAAACTCATTTCTACACAGTACGGCAACTTAACACAGCACGGCGGTATGGGCGCGCAACTCGCGGGCAACGCGGCTATCGGTGCGTCACTCATTTCAAACGCAGGCGTTGTAATGATGATTTTACCGCTTATCGTGCTTTACATCTTCGGACAACGCTACTTCGTTGAAAGTATTTCACGAAGCGGTCTTGTCGGCTAATTAGGTACAATGCGCGGGGTTCCCCGCGCACAGTATAAATTAAATTTTAATGGAGGTAATTACAATGAAACTTGCAAAAAGACTCATTGCACTCGCAATGGCAGTAATGATGTCTGTTGCAGTCGCTTCTTGCGGTGGCGACAAAGAAACCGCTACTGATGTTACAACCACATCTGCAACCGCTTCAGCAGAAGAAACCACAGTCGCAGGAGAAACTACAACCGTAGCAGGTGCACAGGATGCTACAACTGCAGCAGGTGCACAGGATGCTACAACCGCAGCACAACAGGCAGGTTCGCAAGACACAGGCAGTGATTTAGCTGCACTTCCGAGCATCTCAAACAAAACATATGATGCTCCGACTGACACAAAACGTCCGTCAGATTCATTCATCAGCTCTGTTAAGGGCTACACACTCAACATCAAACACCCGTGGAACTTTGACGCTACCAACAAGTCAATGACTTACTACAAACAGGCAGCAAACGAAGTTAAAAATAAATACGGTGCTACAATCAACGAAACAGGCGTTTTCGATGATTATAACAAGACACTTCAGGGTGAAATTTCTGCAAACAAGTTCTCAAACCAGATTTACGAAGTTCAGTCATTCAACTTTGCTTCTTATATTAAGAACAACTATATGAAGGATCTGCGTACTGCACAGAACACCGCAGCAGTTACATTCACTGAATCTTGGTACGACCTCAACACCACACAGATGGCTGCAATCGGCGGTTCACAGTACGGTTGGACATCATTCGATGTTGAGTACATCGTTCCGACAGGCATCCTCTACAACAAAAAGCTCATTAAGAACGCTAACCTTACCGATCCGATGGTACTCGCTCGTAAAGGTCAGTGGACTTGGGACAAACTCGAAGAGTATGCTCAGAAACTCAACACTTCATCAATCGCAGGTTTCCGTATCGGTGCGAAGGACAGCTCAAACCTTTACAGCTCACTTATGACATCAAGCGGTACTAACCTCGTTGACATCCAGACAGGTAAAGCTCCGAAGTCAAATGTTATGACACAGGCAGGTCAGGACGCTCTCGCTCAAATCGAAACTTGGGTAAACAAGGGCGTTATCACCTACAAGGCTGACGAAGACTGGACCGCTAACAAAAAAGCATTCGCAGACGGTAAAGCAGGTATGGTACTCGGTTCACACGACACCTTACAGAGCTGCACAACTTCTGCAATGAAGAACAATGTTGGTATGGTACCGTTCCCGACCAAATCTGCAAGCACAACTTATAAGAGTGTTCAGAATATTCAGTTTATGTCATTCATTCCGAGCTACTATAAGGACGATGCAGAAGCAGCTAAGATCCTCTTCTTGCGTGATGAACAGCTCCAGCAGCTCTATCGTTACAGAGAACAGATCTTCACAAAACTTTACACTACCTACGGTCTTGATTCAGACGCTATGGCTATGACTTATATGATTAATTACGGTGCAACTGACCCGTCAGGCGCTAAGTACGGTAAATATGTAAGCGCTGTTAATATGCTCGATCCCGACGGCTCTGATGCTGACGGTACTCCCGCACTCAGCAACATCGTACTCCCCGTACTCGCAGGCGGTTCTGCATCTAAGTCACTCTCGTCATACGGCGACACACTTCAGAAGAAGTACGATAGTTTCTGGAGCTCAAAAGTATTCACAGGTAACTATTCATACAACAAATAACCCACAAAAATCGGCAGATTTCTCTGCCGATTTTTTATTTGATGCGCGGGGGAGATCATATCTAAAACAGGCAATTAACTTACATTTTATGGGTAATACTTTTGGTATTAAACAGGGTAAAAAAAGTCAATAATATCACTTTTTCATCATTTTTTTGAAGATAATTTTTAAAGTTTTCCACATAGTTTTCCAAAGTTCAATGATAAAACGGTAGTAAAAGTGGGTTAAATCGGGGTTTTTATATGTGGAAAACTATGTGGAAAATGTTAATACTCTTTGTATTCGGGCATATTTAATAATTTTTCTAAAAAATTTAGTGCAATATGAACCAAACTTAAAATTTAGGTAGACAATCGGAAAGAATTGTGGTATTATTGAATAAGAATATAAATTTGATAAAATAAGAGGGGTTTGCCTTGTTACAGTTAAAACGAATATTCGCTATTATCGGGCTTGTTGCCATTGATATTGCAACGGTAGTTGCATCGCTGTTGCTCACTTTCAAAGTAATCGCACCGTCCAGTCCGACTATAGTGCCGCAGCAGTATCTTAATGACGGGTACTACATCTTTTTGATGATCGGTATGTCTATGACGCTCATCGGCGTCAACATAATTTGCGGCAACTATTCAACATCGTTAAAGCATTACAGTTTTGGCGAAATCATCCGCACAGTTGCGGCAGTCGGCATCATCTTTTTAGGTATGACTGTATTTTCAGCCGCCTTTGAAACCGACCGCTTTGATTTCCGTTTGATCAGCATCGTCTGCATTTTTTCGCTTATTTTGCAGGTGTTCGGCAGAAGCGTCGTTCGTATGATAAACGAGGTGTCCGCAAAAGTCACCACCACAGCCAAATCCAAAAATGCCGATGTTCGTAAAGTCATCGTGTACGGTGCGGGCGAGGCAGGCGTTTCACTTTGTAACAAAGCCCGCCAGCATAAAGAACTCGACATCAACCCGGTTGCGTTTATTGACGACGACCCGACCTTGACCGGCAAAAAGGTACACGGACTTAAAGTTTACGGCGATTTCACAGCGCTCGGAGATACAATCGACAAAACGGGTGCGCAGGAAGTTATCGTCGCAATTCCGACAGCGCCGAAACTGCTTTTGAAAAAGGTAATGGAAGTCTGCCGTGAAAAGCGTTGTATGATTCGAAAATTCGGTACAATCGACGATATCCAAAGCAACGCCAGCCTTCAAAACATCAACATCGAAGAACTGCTCCGACGCGACAGCGTTTCACTTAATATGAATGTTGTCCGCAGATTTGTTGAGAATAAAACGGTTATCGTCACAGGCGGTGCGGGGTCTATAGGCTCTGAAATCTGCCGTCAGGTACTCAAATTCGGATGTAAACATCTTGTCATTTTCGACATCCACGAAAACGGACTTTACGATATCGAAAACGAACTCAAAGCGGAATATAACGGCAAGTACAGTATGCGCCTCGGCTCTATCCGCGATGTCAAACGCTTGAACGAGGTGTTCGACGAATTCCAACCGCAACTTGTTTTCCATGCGGCAGCGCATAAACA
>JAXJSX010000153.1:0-13549 GCA_036309925.1 Acutalibacteraceae bacterium
CTCTTTTTGCTTTAAAGCATTTTAGATAAACTCTCCACAACCTCTTTTATATCAAGATTGGTGGTGTTTATGCACAAATCGTAGTTTTTCTTGTCGCCCCATTTTTCGCCGACAAAGTAATTGTAAAACTGTGCGCGATTTTTATCAACCGCTTTAATCTGCTTTTTGATTTCCTTTTCAGACAAATCATTTTCTTCACGCCGGACACATCTTTTCACACGGGCGTCAAGGTCAGCATACACGAAAATACGGAACGGATTTTCCTCTTTTAAAATGTAGTCCGCGCATCTGCCAACGATGACACAATCCGATTTATCAGCCATTTTTTTGATAATATCAAACTGCGCGCTGATTACCGACTGCGCCTGCCAGAACATATAATCCTGCATATACGAGAATGTTCTGCCTACTGTTATAGGATAGAGATGATGCGGCTTACTCTCGATAATCTGCTGAACATATTCTTCAGACAGGGAAGTGTGATTAGCAATTTCCGTGATGATTTCACGGTCATAATACTCAATACCGAGTTTTTGAGCAAGTCTGCGGCCGAGTTCTCTACCGCCGCTGCCAAATTCACGTCCAATAGTGATTATTTTACTCATAAGAAAACCTCCGTTTCAGTTTTTATATTTCAATTATACCATATTTTCAGAAAAAATCAACATTTTTTCAAACAATTTGCACAAATGTTTTTAAAATCTCGGTAATTTACGCAAATCTCAAAGGAACTTTATTAAAATAAAAACCGACTGGATTTCAGTCGGTTTCTCGTTTACTTTTTATCAGTTGAGCCAAAACCGCCTGTATTACGAACGGTTTCGGAAAGCTCATCAGCCACTTCAAAGCAAGCAGTCATATATGGGGTGATTACAAGTTGGGCAATTCTCTCACCCACATCGACTGATGCGGGTTGGTTGGAATGATTGTGAAGTGCCACCATAAATTCACCACGGTAGTCAGAATCCACAACCCCCACTTTGTTAGCAGGTGCAAGTCCCCGTTTTGATGCAATGCCCGAGCGTGCGAAAATAAGTCCCATATATCCTTCGGGGATCTCCATTGCAAGACCTGTGCCGATCATCTTGGTTTCACCCGGTGCGATTTCAACGCTTTCTGCAATGCACGCATATAAGTCCGCACCCGCCGCAAAATCACTGCCGTATGTCGGGAGTACCGCGTTTTCATTGAGTTTCTTAACTTTAATTTTCATTTTTCATTCTCCTATTTAAAATATCGTTGTTTTCTAAATCAATTTGGGATAAAATAACTTCACGGGAATTCAACGACTTTTTAACATCAATAATCCGCTGGTTAGATGATCCTTTGAATTTAAGACTCACATTTTTAAGGTCTTTTACAAATCTGCCGTCAACCAAAATATCAATATAACTCAAAAGTTCGTTTGCGGTTTGTTTATCTCCGACTTTACCGCACAAAATATCTTCAAATAAATACCCCGTGTAGCACCAAATATTTTTAGCGGGATATTCACTTTTAAATCTGCGTACAAGCGGTAACAGTTCCGCTTGATTTTGCGGTTCAAACGGCTCACCGCCCAGAAGTGACAACCCCTCGATATAATCAGGGGATAATAGGGATATAATCTCGTTTACAGTGTCATCAGTGAACGGCTCACCGTAATTGAAATCCCAGGCTTCAGAGTTAAAGCAATCAGGACAACGGTGTGTACATCCCGACACAAAAAGCGATACACGCACGCCTTTGCCGTTAGCAATATCGCGTTTTTTGATTGAAGCATAATTCATAAAAATTCACCTCAATAAAATTATACCACAAAAAAATATAATTGCAATAATTTTATTGACTTTTAGGATTTAATGTGCTAAAATAATAACAGTTTAAACAAGGAGCGTGCCCATATGATTAACAAAATTAAAGGTGAACACATCGACGAAATGTTCAAAGCAATTCTCACACTCAATTCCGTTGATGAATGTTATAAATTTTTTGATGACCTTTGTACAGTCAAAGAGTTACAGTCAATTTCACAGCGTTTTGCTGTTGCAAAGATGTTGAGCGAAAAACAGGTTTACAATGATATTGTTGAAAAGACAGGCGCATCTACCGCTACTATCAGCCGTGTAAACCGCTCACTTGCATACGGTAATGACGGTTACGCAATGGTTTTTGAAAGGTTATACGGTGAAAATGTCTTACAGTGATTTTGCCAATGTTTACGATAGTCTGATGCAAGGCGTTGACTATCCGAAAATGTGCGAAAAATATCTATCGCTTTTGAAATTGCACTCACACACGCCAAGGCTTGTTTTGGATGCGGCGTGCGGCACGGGTGCATTTACTTTTGAACTGTGCAGTCGTGGGTTTGATGTGGTCGGCGTTGATTGTTCACAGGAAATGCTGTCCGTTGCGCGTGAACGCATAGGCGACAAGGCTTTGCTTTTGTGCCAGGAATTGCAACATCTTGATCTATACGGCACTATCGACACGGTTTTTTGCACACTTGACGGACTTAATCACATCACCGATTTTGATGAACTTCGGGCATCAATTAAGAAAATTGCACTGTTCACCGAGCCTTGCGGAATGTTCATTTTTGATGTAAATACATTATTCAAACACGAGCAGGTGTTAGGAAACAACACTTTTGTGCTGGAAGATGAAAATGTCTACACCGTCTGGAGCAACGAGTATCAAGACGACGGTCTTACAGAATTCACCCTCGACTTTTTCAGCGAAAACCAAAACGGTACATACACCCGTACAGGTGAATGTTTTCAAGAGCGTGCGTATAGTGACGAAAGTTTAACAAAACTTTTGAGCGACTGCGGGTTTACGGTTGTTGCACGGTACGATTTTGATACCGCAGATGAACCCAAAGATGATAGTGAAAAAATTATTTATATAGCAAAACGAAACGATTGGAGTATACAAAATGGCTGATCTATACAGATTTATAACTAATGACGGACTTGTGTCGGTCACCGCGATTGACTCAACAGATATTGTCAGAGAAGCGGAGAAAATTCATATGACATCTGCGGTCGTTACTGCCGCACTCGGTAGATTGCTCACCGCTGCATCCCTTATGGGTATTGCACTCAAGGGTGAGAAAGATAATCTTACAATCCGCATCAAAGGTGACGGCGAAATAGACTGCCTTATTGCGTGTACAGATTCTAAAGGCAATGTTAAAGGCTATCCCGGTAATCCCGTTGTCGAACTTCCGCTCAATAACAACGGTAAGTTAGATGTCGGCGGTGCAGTCGGCAAGGGTATGCTTTATGTATCGAAAGATTTGGGACTTAAAGAGCCGTATAACGGAACAGTCGAACTTGTATCCGGCGAGATTGCAGAGGATATTGCGGCATATTTTGCGGTGAGCGAGCAAATCCCGACAGTCTGCGCACTCGGAGTGCTTGTAAATCCCGATTTAACAGTCAACTGCGCAGGCGGGTATCTTATCCAACTGCTTCCTGCCGCAGGGGAAGATACTATTGACAAATTAGAACAATCTATTAAAGGTATGCCAAGTGTTACCCGTATGCTTTCAATGGGTATGACCGCACCCGACATTGCCAAAAAGGTGATGAATTTATTTGAACTCGAACTGCTTGACGAAAGTCATCCCGAATATAAGTGCGATTGCAGCAGAGAGCGTGTCGAGCGTGCGTTGATGGGACTGGGCAAAGAGGAACTTATGAAACTTGCCGATGAACAGGAACTCACAAACGCTGATTGCCATTTCTGCAACAAAAAATACCATTTTTCACCTATGCAGTTGCGACAGCTCGCAAGAAAAATGTAATAAAAAAGCACCCTCGTGGGTGCTTTTTTAATCTAATGTATATATTCCCGATTGGCAGAGCACCACTTGAGTGGAATAGGTCTTGGTAATCTGCATAATCGCTTCATTGATTTGATGAGTTTCTTCGATTTGAAAATTGTCAAGGCTGATGTAATTTATCGTGCCGTCAAGAGAGCCGACAACCAGCCTGTCCCCGTCAAAATATACACCGCTGGGTTCATTGAGTCCCCCCGACGCACTGCCGCCTATAACAAAATCCTGACGCATTGAGTTTGTGTTATACTTGATTACTGCGTTTGATTCGGGGAAGGTGCACCAAATGAATTGATTGTCAGCGGTTATGTCAGACGGCCCGAATCCTTTGTATTTGATCAGACCTTTCCATTTAACTTCACCTGCGTTGTCAAAAATCATTGCACTGCCGTCACGCTCGCAAACAAAAACCCTGCCGTTCGGCAAAAACGCCGTGCGTGAATGAACAATGTCTTCTACCTTCGGCTCGATAATCTCAAAATTCTTGCCGAACTTGCCAAGCAAAAACACATCTTTTGTGATGAGTGCCTCGGAAAATGTCACAAAATCATAGAACTTAAATGCGGTTAAATATCTGTCGTTTTTGTCTTTGTGTATCGCAGTATATAAAATTCCACGCTCCGCTTTTATTATCGAATTTGCGCCGATGTTGCAAATCTTTTTCATTAAAATCACCTTTATAAAAAACTCTACCATTATAATACCAAAGTTTGCCCGTCTATTTATGAATAATTTGTGAACAAAAGTTTCACAAATCGTACTTTTAAATTACACAAAATATTCACAATATTGTTATGAAAATATGGTATATTATATTAAGAAACGGAGTGAAAATTTTGAATATAGTATTTCTTTTGCGACCGAAGGCGCAGGTTTCGTACATATACGATGACAATACCGTACGGCAGGGAATTGAGAAAATGAAGGCGCACGGCTACACCGCTGTTCCGGTTATCACCCGTGAGGGACTTTATGTAGGCACGATTACAGAGGGGGATCTGCTGTGGAATGTGCTTGAAAAGTACAACGGCAATATCAAGTCACTTGAAAAGCAGAAAGTACGCGAAATCGTGCGTAAAAGTTTTAATCCGTCAGTCCCTGTAAGCACGAAAATTGACGAACTTTTGAATAGAGTTTGCAAGCAAAATTTTGTACCGATTGTAGATGATAGAGGAGCGTTTATGGGCATTGTAACGCGAAAATCGGTGATTGAATATTTGTATAAAAAATAAAAATTCTGCAAATAATATTACTATTAGTATATTGACAACCGGGACATTTTATGGTAATATAATAAAAATTATATATTAGAAAAGAGATGACATTTTGGAGAAAAGAAATTGTTTGGTAGTAACTGATGAGATTAAAAATTTAGCGGACTTGTGCGTGAAAGACAGCATTATCGAGCCTCAGATGTATAAAAAATACAATGTAAACCGAGGGCTTCGTGATTTAAACGGCAAGGGCGTTTTAACAGGTCTTACAGAAATATCGGAAATCAACGCGAAAACTGTTGTAGACGGCGAAGAAGTACCGTGCGCGGGCAACTTATACTATCGCGGATATAACATCAAAGATTTAACCGCAGGATTTTTGAAAGACAAACGGTTTGGTTTTGAAGAAATAACATATCTTTTGCTTTTCGGCGAATTGCCCGATGGCGAGCAACTCAAAAATTTTCACGAGTTGCTTTCCGATTACCGTTCACTTCCGCAGTCGTTCGTGCGCGATCTTATAATGAAAGCACCGTCAAAATGTATAATGAATTTGCTTGCAAGAAGCGTTTTAAATTTATATTCCTATGACGATAACGCTGACGATACCTCAATCCCGAATGTATTGCGTCAATGTCTGCACCTTATCGCAACATTTCCGATGCTTTCGGTCTATGGCTATAATTCCTACGACTATTATATTAACAACTCAAACAAATTTTTTATAAACGAGCCGGATAAAAATCTTTCTACAGCGGAGAATATTCTGCATATGCTCAGACCTGACGGTAAGTATTCTGAACTTGAAGCGAAGATTTTGGATTTGGCGTTGGTTGTTCACGCTGAACACGGCGGCGGTAACAATTCATCGTTTACCACCCATGTTGTATCGTCATCGGGCACAGATACCTATTCTGCGATTGCCGCAGCTCTTGGCTCGCTCAAAGGCCCGAAACACGGCGGAGCAAACATCAAGGTTTGCAGTATGATGGAGGATATTAAATCCAATATCCGTGACTGGACTGATGATGACGAAGTGTCTGCATATTTAAAGAAATTGCTTCACGGCGAGGCATTTGACAAATCGGGACTTATTTACGGTATCGGGCACGCAATTTACTCGGTATCAGACCCGCGTGCAGAAGTGTTTAAGTCGTTTGTTGAAGAGCTTTCAAAAGAAAAGGGCAGACACGATGAATACTCCCTTTATGCGTCAATCGAGCGGTTAGCGCCTTCGATTATCACAAGTGAACGCAAAATGTACAAGGGCGTTTCCGCCAATGTTGACTTTTACAGCGGTTTTGTTTATCGTATGTTAGGTCTGCCTGATGAACTGTTCACCCCGCTGTTTGCTGTCGCACGCATTTCAGGCTGGAGCGCACATCGTATCGAGGAACTTGTCAACGGCGGAAAAATCATTCGTCCTGCATATATGGCAGTCGCCCCAAGACGAGAGTATGTCGCATTAAACCACAGATAAGTAAAAAGAGTTTCCAAAAAAGGAAACTCTTTTTCACTTTAATATTTAAGATAATTGTGAGGATTTACGGCTGAACCGTTCTCAATAATTTCAAAATGCAAGTGCGGGCCCGTTGAATTTCCGGTACTGCCCACAGTTGCGATAACCTGACCTTGCACGATTTGAGTACCTACGCCCACATAAAGTTCTTTACAATGAGCATAGCGGGTGGATGTTCCGTCACCGTGGTCGATAATCAGTTGATAACCGTAACTGCTGTTATATTCTGCGAGCGTTACAACACCGCTTTTCACCGCATAGATTGATGTACCGCTGTTTGCCGCAATATCAACACCGCTGTGTCCGCTGTAACCACGCCAGTCGCAACTGATAAAACTGTTCGAGCCGTTTTTATTAACCGGCCAAACCATACCCTCATCGCCCGAAACTGTTTGAGTTGTTGCCGATTTAATACCGCCGCTGCGTTGAGTAACGCTTGCGGACTTTGTTTGCGTGCCAACATAAATCTTGCGGGAAACTGCCGATTTTGTAACATTTTCAGACACTTTTTCTTCGCTGACAAACTCGCCGTTTATAAAGGTTTTGCAGTAAACGGTTTCAAGTATACCGTTTTCGCCGTCAACCACCTTTTCATAACCAGCTTCGTGACTGTCATCCTCAATGGTTTCAGTAGTGTATTCGATTTCAGTCTGTACGCTGTTATAAACCATCGCTTTTGTGTCAAGCGATAAATTTTCAATCTCGGTTTTTGCGTTGTCACAGAGTAAATCGTATGTATACAGCCCGCTTACCACCTGAACATCTTTTGTGAAGGTAACTTCGTCAGCATTAACCGCATTTTTTGCACACGATTTAATATCTTCTAAAATTTCAGTAATCGCACATTTGTCAGCCATTGCGAATTTGAGTTCGCCGTCAACATAAAGACCGAATGCACAAACATAGTCGCTCTCAACCTCTTCAACAACTGATGAAAAGACCTCAATCGGATCTGAAACCACAGACTTCGGCATGATGCTGTATGATTGAGTGAGTTCAATGCTTCCCGATTTCACAGCGCCGTCAACCATCCTCTCAACAACGCTTGCCTCGTTGGTGTTGCAGGTATATCCAATTATAGTACCGTCTTTCGAGATTTTAACTGCGCGTGTCATCTCTTGCGCATTAGCCGATGTTAAACACAGCGATGCAGCAAAAATTACCGACACCCAAACCCCTAAATAACGGCGCAGAATTGATTTCATTTTTGTAACGCTACCTTTCATTTTTGTAATTTGCATTACATTTTTGTAACTTTTACAATTAGATTATACACCAATGGTTACAAAATTGCAACCATTTTAAATAAAAAACGGCACATTGTATAAAATGCGCCGTACAATTTTGTTTATAATATTCAATATGTCAATAATTCAATGTATTTTCTGTAACATTTTCAAGTACCTTCAAGTAAGTTTTTGCTTCAAGCTTGGCTTTTCCAAGGTCGTGTTCGAGATAATTTCCGCATTCAATAGCGGTAGTACCCGGAATTTCGCCTGTAAAATCCGCAATAAATTTAAATGCGTCTTTGATGATTTTCAATGCACTTTCGTGGGGCAAATCTTTTGTGAGAAAATAAAATCCTGTTCTGCATCCCATCGGGCCGAAATATATCACACGGTCTTTATGTTCGCAGTTGCGGGCGTATGTTGCAAACAGATGCTCGATTGTGTGGGTTGCGGGTGTTTCTAAATAATCCCCGCCGTTTGGCTTTTTTAAGCGGATGTCATATGTTACAATATCGTAGTCAATGCGTGAAATGTACACACCCGGAACTAATTTGTTGTGATCGACTTCAAAACTTGCAATTCTTTTCATCTTTTGTATCCTTTCATATCGAAATTTCCTGTAAAATCAATATTTGTGTTGCCGTTTTCAATGTATTCATCAAACTTTCTGCATAACCTTTCAGCAAGATGTGCGGAACTGTTATACATCTCAAAAAAGCTGTCGTCGTGGGTTTCACCGCTGACATTACTAACCCAGTCCGCCTTTTCGTAGTTTGAATAATCCCACTCGCCGTCCTCCATAAAGGGATGAATGAAATATGACACTGTTTTATTCATAAAACACAGCGTTTCAAGTACCCTTGCGCCAAAACGCTTGATGCCGGTACGGTCATTTGCCAACGCTAAAAACCGCCGTGTATCTGAAAACGCCTTTTTGCATTGCTTTTGTGTAACCTTACTGTCGGGCAAAACTTCGTTTATAACAAAAGCAATGATTTTTGACGCACCCTCTATTGCGTCGGGATTTTTCGGCACACAATTTTTAAGTCCGAACTTGGCAACCGAACATTCCCGTTTGTCACGCATCATAATAATATCCAAAAAATGCTCAATTCTGACATGCATAAAAAACGGTTTTTTTGAGTATTTTTCCGCATTGATGATAGTATCCTGTACAAAGTATACATAAGGATGTGCAGTCTTGTCGAGCGCCCAATGACACATAAAACCGTATGCGTAAGCCTTTGCTTGCATATCATTTGGGTGATGCTTTACATACTTTGCAAAAGCCGAAAACAGTGCATCAGCGCCTATCGAATGTAAATCCACACCCGTTTGGCGTAAATCTCCGCCTGAAAGCAGCTTGTAATAATATAAAAAATCAGGACCGAGTGCGCCGAGTGCGGCTGCATCGCGATATTGTGTGTCGATATTCAATTTTTCACAAACATCGACCGAATGTAAATAGTGTGTAACTTGTGCCGGCATTTTCTTCACCTCTTATACATTATAATATTATAATTCTCCATTTTCAAGTAAAACATTTTATACAACGCAGACTGTTTTTTGCATAAAAATGAAAATTTATGTTGAATTATACGAAAAAATATGTTATAATACTTTCATTATAATAGGAGGATTTTTGATTATGACATCAGCAAACATCTGCATCTTAGTTACTATTGTCATCTATCTTGGTGTGATGGTAACAGTCGGTGCTGTTTTTTCAAAAAAGAATAAAAGCACCGATGATTTCTATTTAGGGGGAAGAAAACTCGGCCCGTTTGTTACTGCAATGAGTGCAGAAGCGAGCGATATGAGCGGTTGGCTTCTTATGGGACTGCCCGCAGTCGCACTTATGACAGGTCTGCCTGAAGCGGTATGGACTGCGGTGGGACTTGCAATCGGTACATACATCAACTGGTTGCTTGTTGCAAAACCGCTTCGTATATACAGCGAAAAGGTTAAAGCAGTCACGATCCCCGAATTTTTCTCAAAGCGTTTCGGCGACAATAAAAACATTCTCACTTGCATTGCGGCAATCGTAATTGTCGTATTCTTCGTGCCTTACACCGCATCGGGTTTTGCGGCTTGCGGTAAACTCTTCGGTTCGATCTTCGGTGCAGACTACTTAATGGCAATGGTGCTTTCTGCAATCGTTATCACGGTTTACTGCACACTCGGCGGATTTTTAGCCGCATCAACCACTGACTTTATCCAAAGCATTGTAATGACAGTCGCGCTTTTCGTGGTTGTCGGTTTTGGTGAAGGCTTGTGCGGCGGATTTGATTCAGTATTCGCAAATGTACAGTCGCTCGACGGTTACCTTGACCTTTTTAAAGGCTTTGATGTTGCAACAGGCGAAGTTATGTCCTACGGCGCATTGCCTGTTATATCAACACTTGCGTGGGGACTCGGCTACTTCGGTATGCCTCATATTCTTCTTCGCTTTATGGCTATCGAAAGCCCGAAAAAACTCAAAACTTCACGCAGAATTGCAAGCGTTTGGGTTGTAATTTCAATGGCAGTTGCGGTGCTTATCGGCGTTATCGGCTACAGCCTTATGAAAAATGGTATTGTCGGCCCTTACGACAGCGCATCAGCCGCAGAAACAATCATTGTTGATATTTCAAAGGTATTAAGTAAATACGGTTATGTTCCTGCAGTTGTTGCGGGCGTAATTTTGTCAGGTATTCTGGCATCTACAATGTCAACCGCAGATTCACAGTTGCTCGCTGCTGCTTCGAGTATCACACAGGATTTATCACAAACCACTTTCAAAATCAAAGTTTCAAAAACCGCATCAGTTTGGTTTGCAAGAATTGCAGTTGTTGTTATCGCTGCAGTTGCAGTCTTTATCGCGCGTGACCCGAACAGTTCGGTGTTTGAAATTGTATCGTTCGCTTGGGCAGGCTTTGGTGCGGCGTTCGGCCCGGTAGTGCTTTGCGCACTCTTCTGGAAACGCGCAAACAAATACGGCGCAATCGCAGGTATGATAACAGGCGGTGCAATGGTATTCTTCTGGAAATTTGTAATCCGTAAATTCTTTGCAGGCACAGTACTTGATATCTACGAATTACTCCCCGCTTTCGTTTTAGCACTCGTTGTAATCATCGTTGTAAGTCTGCTCACAAAAGCACCCGACAAGCAGATCGTTAAAGTATTTGACAGCGTTAAAAAGCAAAAATAAAAAAGGCTCATTCGAGCCCAATACCATTAAGTTAAGAAACTAATGTATAGAAAGAAGAACTTGAATCAGCAAGTAAAGTTGGTTCAAGTTCTTTTTTTGTAAAAAAGGGTATAACGAAAAGACAGACTAAAAAAGTCTGCTGAAAAGCATTGCAAAATAAATGAAATTATGCTACTCTATATAGGAAGCACACAGCCGTTTTGGAATTCATCTTGCGAGGGTTAGAAACGCTTTGACGAATTGGAACGACATACTTAGAAATAAGCGCTTCAACTAAAGACGGAGATATATTTCCCGAGAAAAAAGAACGACAAATGTGTACAGAGGCGGAAAAATTCACTTTGTAATGGTGTTTTCTGTTCTTTTGACGAATGACTACGTGTGAGGTAATCAGTTCGGTGAAGTTGTACATTGTAAGTTTGGCAAAGATTTCTTGGGTAATATACTCCTCTTTTTTTGAATGAAAATATACAAGTCCCAAAGTGTATTTGAGGGTTCTAAAAGAGGTTTCAATTCCCCAACGCATAGAATATAGTTGTTTGAGATCAGTGGGAGAGAAATCTTCGGGCTTTAAATTTGTAATAAGTAGCTCGTATTTATTTTCAGAAATTTCAATACGAACTAATCGCAAAGAAAGAGAATAAGGCTTAACGGGAATTGCTTTTTTGCAATGTGTGGGAAGATAATCAAAATTACAATTATGAGGAACAAATTTTAGATTTTTATCTTTTTTAGTTTGGTTAGTTTGTTTTCGTGTCAAATTAAGCACAACAGATACATCAAATTCAGCACTTTCGGGTAAGGTTAAACTACTTGAGATACCATTTGCTGTTGTATCTTTAATTCTAATCAAAAAGAATTGCCCTTTTTCTTGGATATGAGCGAGATTGTTGTAAGACTCATACCCACGGTCAGCAATGTAAATTGTAGGAAGAGTAGAAATATCCCTGTCAACCATAGAAACAAAAGCCTTATGCTCGTTGGAGTTATGCGAGGGTTGTACTATCGCATCTACATAAAGATTATTCATTATGTCATATAAGGCATTGAGATGCATTAAATTGTATGGCTTTTGTCCATTAGAGCCGGGATAAAAAGAAGCAATTTCATTTTTGTTGGTCGGGGTATGTAAATCCGAACCATCTACTGCAAGCAAGCGCCAACCTTTGTAAAGTTTTTGTTTTGTAAAGGAAGAGGTGAAATTTTTAAAAATTGTTTCAAAAGCATTTGAAGATATTTTGTTTCTTTGCTGAACAAACGCAGAAACAGACGGTAAATTTTTATCAAATTCAAAAATATCCATAATCTCACACTTCAAATCTTTACAACTCATCGATAAAACTGAATTCACAACTTTTTCGAAAGGTAGTTTTCTCGTTCTGCTGAAATCTTTTTCGGGATTTTTTGAAAAAGATTGAGGATTTGACGAAATTTCAGATATAGTTTTCTTTAAAGTTTTTCTTATGTATTTAGGCGTATATTCCATATGCATTCTCCTTGTCTTGAGGTGGGTTCACCTCTATTAACAAGGGTCGCTTTATTAACCGCAGTTAATAAAGCGACCGCATATTTTAAACTATTTGTCAAGTGTTTTTTGAAAATTTTATAAATATTTTTTGCAAAAAAATAACCAGGCTCATTTCTGAACTTGGTTATTTTTCTTAACTTAATGGTATTGCGGTTATTGGTCTTCCTTTTTTGTTTGTGTATAGTGTTATCTTGTGTTTTCTCTTTCTCCCTGTTCGGTCAAAACCTCATTTACTGTTCTTTTAATGTATGCACTTAAAGAGGTCAGGCGGTATTCGTATTCGTGCAGCGCCGTTTCAATATTATCAAAATCTTTTGATTTTAAGGTTTGAGAAACATCGTTGCTTTGTTGCATAACCTTTTTTGCCTGTGCCTTTAATTGCCTGTTTGCTTCCTGCAGTTCTTCGAGGTGGGTTTCAAATCGAGCATTACCTATCGCAACAAATAAGGCAACAAACAACTTGAAAATTTTTACGATGAAAAAATCGGTGCTGTCGGTAATATCATAAATCAAATCTTCCAATCGCTTTTTGTTATAGCGCTGTGTTTTCCTTGTTTGTTGAATCTCGTTCCACAGCAATTCTTTTGATATACGATATGATGAAAAGAAATCGGACGTGCAACTATTAAATTCTTGCCAACTTTGAGCAAGAATTTTTTTGTTGTCTTTTTCCTGTTCGGAATACTGATGAACAGTTTGCCTTAAATCTATGTTTTCAATATGGTCGGAAAAAGCTTCTGCAAATTTGCTTTTGGAAAGGTAGTCCAAAAACTCATCTTGCATTTTCACAACCTCTTCAGCCGAACCGTCAATAACCTTTCGGTCTTCTTCCGCTTTTTCCTTTTCCTTGGTTAAGATATATTCTTCCTTGGATAAGTGCCTTTTTGTATGTCGGTTTTCCGCTACGGACAAACCGCGCTTTTTCATAGTTTCCGACAAGGCAGAACGTTCCTGCTCTTGAAAGGCGATAGTTCCAATATCGCCCCTTTTTCCACTCGTTAAGCCTTGCTGTGTAAAAGCGCCGTTTTCCGATACCCTGACAGGTA